>ONYV01000014.1 GCA_900322105.1 uncultured Eubacteriales bacterium
AGCGCTCAACGGCTTGCAAGAAAAAATGACATTTCGCTGTACGGATGTATTTGACCTTTTGCCGCAGCTTTCCAGAAGCGAGGGCTATGACTTTATCATCCTCGATCCGCCTGCTTTTACAAAATCGAGGGCTACTGTCCATAATGCCGCAAAGGGCTATAAAGAGATCAATCTTCGTGCAATGAAGCTGCTGCCGCGCGGCGGCTATCTTGCAACCTGTTCCTGCTCACATTTCATGAAAGATGAGATGTTCTGTCAGATGCTGAAAAGCGCGGCGCACGATGCGCACGTATCCCTGCGCCAGATCGAAGCCCGTCAGCAATCTCCCGATCATCCCATTCTGTGGAATGTGCCTGAAACGGATTATCTGAAGTTCTACATCTTTCAGGTCGTATAACGCAGTCTTTACTTTAGGCTAATAATATGATAAAATATCTATAACGGATAACCGTAAATCTGAACATCGGAGGTGACCATGATGCCGGATATGCCTCTTTTTGCGTTTACACTTCTGGGATTGATGCTGTTTGCTATAGCGGCGGTGGCGTTCTTTTTCTTTGTTTATGACCATCGGGCGCAGTACTATAATTTCGGAGATGACCATGTTTTCACCGACGATCATTTTGTGTGTGAATACACCTGCGTTGGCGGAATGGAAAATGTACATACACTGCTGCGGCTGGAATACAGCGGCGGAGAAAAAGCGCTGCTGACGTATAGCCATAAGCCGACAAACGGCGCTAAGACCAAACGAAAACAAAAGATCATCCAAAAAGAAGCGGTCGAAGCGATCCGCAGCATCTACAAAACGCACTGCATCCCTGTGCTGACGGACTGCCCGAAAAAAGAAGAGTTTGCGATGGATGCGCCAACTTGCAGCGTGATGTTTTCGTCCGATAAGGTTTCTTATTCGATCAGTGACGAACAGGATTTTCCCGAGGAGAGCAAAGGCGTGATACATGAGATCGAAACCACACTTCGTTCGTATCTCTCATAAATTTGCCGCTTTGGTCAGCAGGCGCTGACCAAAATATTATGAAATCAAAAGGAGATGTTTGCTATGGGACTTTTTGACAACTTGAAAAACACTGTCGGCAACGCAATGAACAGCGCTGCGCAGAACTCGCAGCAGCCAAGCAACCGTTCGGTCAATATCGTATTTCCGAGCCTGCCCGAAACGCTGGAGCAGTTCAAGGCATTGCCGCAGGCGGCCATGTCTACGCCGTTCGATACTGCTGCTCTGACGGTGCTGGCATTTTGTTTCTATCCGCAAAACAAGGATACTTGTCTTGCAATGGTGGATTTTCTGAAGGGTCCGAAGCCCCTCAGCCCTTATGAAAAATCTTTTATTGCCGATCGTTTCAGAGACAGTGACTATGTGCCGCGTTCTTACTTTAACGGCGCAACACCTCAGAATGACTATCAGCCTCAGCAGCCCTATACCGTAACGGTTTCGGAAAATCCCTATTCCTATCAGAACGAGGGCTATGCAAAGCTGTTCATCCGTTCGGGAGGAGCTGACAGTCCGAGAGAAGTGCTGCTGCGAAAGGCAAAGGACGGCAAGTGGTATCTTTGGGAGCAGTTTATTCTGGTCGGCATTCGTCAGCCTGAAAGCAGCAATCCGTGGGCGTAAACGGCAGTAAGAAAACGAACGATAAAGCGCAGGGAAATCACTTTTCTAAATCTGATGGTCACAAGCATCCCGTTAATTTGTTTTTATGCTTTTTGAATTATCGTCTTGTCAGAGAATCATGAATCGCTAAAAACAGCAAGCGGTCTTATTTCCCTTTTCGGAGATAAGACCGCTTGTCAGCTTGTCAGGAATATTCAGTAGACTTCCTCGGGAACCGAAGAAGTGCCGTATTACGCAGAAGAAACAAGTAAGTCGGTGCTTCGGAAGTTTCCGAGGAAGTCTTTTGTAAAAATCACGGCAAACGGAACTTTGCGCTGTCAGGATCATGCGATGAGCTTGCTTTTCAGGCGGAGCTTATCAGAGATCATGGCGATGAATTCGCTGTTGGTAGGCTTTCCTCTGCCGTTGTGTATCGTATAGCCGAAATAGGAATTGAGAACATCAACATCACCTCTGTCCCATGCAACTTCGATCGCATGACGAATAGCACGCTCCACTCTCGAAGGGGTGGTGTGGTACAGATCAGCAACAGAGGGGTACAGTTCCTTTGTGACAGCATTGATGATCTCAGGCTGCTTGACGGACATGATGATGGAGCTGCGCAGGTAATGGTAGCCTTTGATGTGCGCAGGCACACCGATCTGGTGCAGGATGGAGGTAACGGTCATTTCAAGATCGCTGTCTATGCTGTAGATCTTGCTGACGTGTGAGGGACGTTCTTCCCGATAGCAGGTGATCAGCTCAGAGATCCTGTCAAGCAGGTCTTCCGCACGGAAAGGCTTGATGACGTAATAGGCAGCTCCTGCGCTGAGGGCTTCTTTTTCCAGCATCGTGCTGTCAAAGCCCGAGATGATAACAAAGATCGGTTTTTGACTTCCGTTTCTTTTCTTGACGGTTCTCATCACGCCGACACCGTCAATGCCGCTCATGAACATATCCATCAAAACAACATCAGGACAAAATGTGTCAATGTTTTCCAGTACTCTGTTACCGTTCTTTTCACAGAACTGTGCATCGTACCCTTTCTCTTCAAAGAAATCCGGAGTTCCGCTGCGAAAATCGGCTGCTTCCTCTGCAATGAGGACTTTGATTTTGTTCATCATAATTGATCCCTCGTTAGTAAGAATTTTGATGGGTTAATATTACCATAAATTGGTAATTAAAGCAATACAAAATCGGAAAGTTATGAAAAATCGGAAATTTGATGGAAATTGTTTACTAATAATTGCCAATATTTGGGAATTATTATTTTTCACATCTGTAATTTCTCCATTTTCCGCCGCATAGTAAATATCTGAAACAGTTTCGGCAGCAGAACGTGACGATAAAGGTATTTTTTGGTGGGATCGGAAGGAATGCTGTACTATTATTTAGAAAAAAACAAATCGGAAGTCTATTGTTGACAGTTACGAAGGACTTGTTTGTTGCAGGATGAAAAACGCTGTCATGCGGTACAAAAGAGATCGTACCGTATGACAGCGTTCGTCAAAAGTGTGAAATGGTTTTTTCTGAATGACTTGTGTTTTGCGCAGGGCGTCTTTATCAGATAAGGGTGAGCTGCATATCAGTGACGGCACATGGATTCTGCAAAGACGGCATAGCCGCGCGAAGGGTCGTTGATATAAACATGGGTGACAGCGCCGATCAGCTTGCCGTTTTGAATGATGGGACTGCCGCTCATGCCTTGTACGATGCCGCCTGTTTGCCGAAGCAGTTTTTCATCCGTAATGTGGATCACCATGTTTTTGGATGCAGTGCGGTCATTGTAGCTGACCTCTTCGATCTCGATCTCATACCGCTGAGGATGAGCGCCGTCCACTGTTGTATAAAGTTCGGCTTTTCCTCGGACGACTTCCTGACGGAATGCGATCGGGATCAATTCTTTTTCGGACAGCGGTTCTGAAAGCGTGCCGACAACACCGTGATCGGTATTCATGGTCAGCTCTCCGATCGGTTCTTCGTCTGAAAAGCATCCCTGCAGTGTACCCGGACTTCCGCAGCTTCCTTTGCAGACAGAGGTGATATCCGCCTTGACGATATCGCCGTTTTGCAGCGGCATCAAACAGCCGCTGCTGCTGTCACAGATGCCGTGTCCCAGACCGTAAAACTGCATGGTGTCGGGGTCAGTGAACGTCATGGTGCCGATGCCTGCGATGCTGTCACGGATATGCAGTCCCAGACGGTAACACTGCGTGTGAATATCATACGCAGGACAGATCACGGTATTGAATACTTCTCCGCTCC
The DNA here is from genome assembly GCA_900322105.1 of uncultured Eubacteriales bacterium. Taxonomy (GTDB): domain Bacteria; phylum Bacillota; class Clostridia; order Oscillospirales; family Acutalibacteraceae; genus UBA1213. Next base: position 3,878 of record ONYV01000014.1, read on the forward strand.
TTCTGACACGAAGTTCGATCGGCTTTCCTGCGCCGTTTTGCACTGCTTCGCTCAGGTCTTCGTTGCAGTGAAGCATCTTACCGTTTTGTGAAAGAAGGGTATCTCCCTGCTGTATGCCTGCATCCTTTGCAGGGTCGGCGCTGCCGAGGGCAGTTTCGACTTTGCTGACGGAGGAAACGACAAGTCCGTCTGTATACAGACGGATGCCGAAAGGCTCGCCGCCAAGCAGAACGGCTTTTTGGTCGCATACGGTCACGCTGACTTCTTTTACGGGAACGGCGCCAAAAAGCATGAGCCGCGCGCTGAGCTTCGCTTCTTCATGCTGAGAAAAAGAAACAGGCAGCGAGGTGTCCTTTTGATACTGCAGTGAAAGCGGAAAGCTGCTTTTCAGGAAACTTTCATCCCGTGAAGCGGTAAGCAGCTCGTCAGGCGACAGATAACCGACAAATCCTGTGAAAACCAACAGACTGCACAAAACAGGCGACAAGAAGCAGACGAACCGTCTGATGAATTTTTTCAAGATCGATCACCAGCCTTCAGCCTGATGCAAAAAAGAAAAACGATGCAAAAGTCTTTTGGGGGCTTTTCTTTTTTTGCATTTCATGCGGCAAGATCGCCGCTGACAATAGTGTTCCGCAAATCAATGAAACTATACGTTTCCCGTATATCGGATATCGCAGACAGAAAGCGGCAAATCTTTTTGAAAAATTTTACCATGCCGCAGACATCATCAAAAAACACGGCATACATACATTCGTCTGAAACAGAAAGCGGAATCATGACGATAATTTTGTATATTATTAACAAAGATATCGAAAAAACTTTGGCAGGATGTTGACAACCAAAGGACAAAACTGCTACAATTAATTGTTAAAGAAAACAGTGGGAAGACCCTCTGCGCTATTTTTGAAACAATGCCGTTTTCAAAGAGCCTGCTGACTGTTTTCTGCAATGTATTATAATGATGAAAAGATGTGATAAAACGTGATCAGAAGCATGACAGGCTACGGACGGTTCGAGGGAACGATTCATGGCAGACAGACCGTTTTTGAGATCAAAGCGGTCAATCATCGCTTTTTCGAGATGCAGTGCCGCTTGCCGAAAGGGTGCGGTTTTCTCGAAGATACCATCAGAGAAATGGTGTCAAAATACGTTTCAAGAGGCAAGGTCGATGTGTATGTTTCGGTTGAGGCGGATGACAGTCTGGAAGCAGATGTGAAGATCAACCATTCGCTGGCATCCGGCTATCTGAAAGCGCTCAGAGAGCTTTGCAGTACCTACGGACTGAAAGACGATATCTCTGTTTCTTTGCTTTCGAGATATACCGATATATTTACCGTGACAAAAGCGCCCGAAAATGAAGAAGCGCTGATATCGATCGTAAAAGAGGCAGGCCGGAAAGCGATCGAGGACTTTATGGCGATGAGAGAGCGGGAAGGTGAAAAGTTAGCAGAAGATGTACTCTCCCACAGCAGAAGGATATTGGCGCTGGTGGACGAAGTGGAGGAACGCTCTCCGATCACTGTGGAGGAATACCGCAGCAAGCTCTATGAAAGACTCAAGGATGTTTTGCAGGACAACAGCATCGATCCTCAGCGCATCCTGACAGAAGCGGCGATCTTTGCGGATAAAACGGCTGTCAGCGAAGAAACTGTCCGATTGAGAAGTCATTTCGATCAGCTCAGCGACATTCTTCAGAAGAGTGAGCCTGTCGGCAGAAAGTTAGACTTTATTGTTCAGGAAATGAACAGGGAAGCCAACACTACAGGTTCAAAGGTCTGTGACGCAGCCCTTGCGCATAAGGTCGTAGAGATCAAAGCGGAGATCGAGAAGATCCGTGAACAGATCCAGAATATCGAATAACAGGAATCATAAGCAGCTTTTACGATATGATAACAAAGCTGCTGCGGAGGAGTAACATGAAGCTTGTCAACATTGGATACGGTAATATGCTCTCGTCAAAGAGGATCATTGCGATCGTCAGCCCTGATGCCGCCCCTGTCAAAAGAATGGTTCAGAATGCAAGGGACAGCGGAATGCTCATAGACGCATCCTGCGGCAGAAAAACAAAATCTGTCATCATCACTGACAGTGACCATGTGGTGCTGTCGGCGGTCCAGACGGAAACGATCGCGCACCGTATCGAAGAGAACGGCGAGGAGGAAGGAAACGATGAAAAATAAGGGACTTTTGGCGGTGATCTCCGGTCCTGCAGGAACAGGAAAGGGAACCGTCGTCAAGGAACTGCAAAAGGATGAAAACATCAGGGTGTCCGTTTCTGCGACAACACGCGCGCCCAGAACAGGGGAAGAAAACGGCGTTGCCTATCATTTCCTGACAAAGGAAGAATTTTTGCGGATGATCGATCAGGACGGCTTTTTAGAGTATGCCGAATATGTTGGCAACTTTTACGGCTCACCCAAAAAACAGGCGCTTGACTGGATGAAGCAGGGCAAGGATGTGATCCTTGAGATCGAGGTGCAGGGATGCGAGCAGGTTAAAAACAGCTATCCCGAATGTATCAGCATCTTTATCATGCCGCCGTCTATGCAGGTGCTGGAGCAGCGTCTGCGTGACAGAGGTACTGAGACCGAAGAAGTCATTATTCAGCGCCTGATGAGAGCAAAGGAAGAAATCCCGCTGAGCAAACAGTATGATTATGTGGTCGTCAACGATCGTCTGGAGGATTGTGTATCAGAGATCAAAGCGATCTTTGAAAAGGAAAGACTTAAGTAGTACCGTGCGGCTTTTTGCCGCTGAAAATCAAGAGTACAAACCCTGAAAATGTCAGGAGTCATTTTTCAGAAAAGAAGTGCGGCAGATCATGTATTTCGCCGCAGAATGATGAAAAGGAGTTGTTTAGAAATGTTGTATGATAAGGAAATGTATACCAGACCGTCCGTAGATGATATCTTCGCAGGAAAATCCAGTAAGTATGCGCTGGCGATCGCTGTTGCAAAAAGAGCGAGAGAGATCACCGATGAACAGGAAAAGCAAAAGGATAAAGAAAAGATCATAGACAAGCCCGTACTGTTGGCTGTTGAGGAATTTCAGCAGCATAAGTATGCGATCTTAGAACCGAAAATAAATGGCTGAGTCGTTTCTCGTTGCAGGAGTCGCAGTGGATCGTACCGTCTATCATTTCGATAAGCTCTATGACTATGCGCTGCCGCAGTCGATGTGGGACAGTGCAAAAGAAGGATGCAGAGTGATGATCCGTTTTGGAAACGGATCTCTGCGGCAGGGAATGATCCTGCGCCTGCACAGAGAAGAAGATATTTCGGGACTGAAAATGATAGACGAACTGCTCGATACAGAGCCTGTTTTGTCAGAAGATCTGGTGAAGTTAGCGTTTTCCATGAAGGAGCGGTGCTTCTGCACCTTGTTCGATGCGTGCAGGGCGATGCTGCCGGCAGGACTTTCGCTGAGAGTGACATATAACTATTTTCTGCCAAAGCAGCCAACGCCTTCTGAACTGTCCGCTCTGTCGGAAACGGAAATGCAGATCGTTGCTTTTCTGCACCAAAGAAACAAACCTGTCCGAGAAGATATCATTATGAAACATCTCGGACTTTCGGACGACGGTGTTTTGGCGCAGCTTGTCAAAAAAAAGATCATAGACAGAAGTGAAACGGTCAAAAAACGAATACAGGATCAGAGCGTCAAAATGGTGACACTGAGAGAAGATGACAGCAGCCGCCGTTATACGCCTGCCCAGCAGGAGGTCATCAATACGCTGCGGTCGGTCGGAGATGTTTCCAAAAAAGAGATCTCTTACTTTACGGGCGTTTCGGGCGCAGTGATCGACAACCTCGTCAAAAAAGGGATCTGTGCCTATTATGACGCAGATCCGCCCGTCCCCGAAAAATCACAGGACAAGGCGGAGGATACCTCTGATATCACACTGATCGCAGGTCAGGAACGTGCTTACAAAGAACTGCTTGCGCAGTATCAAAGCGGCAAGCCGTGCGCATCCCTGCTTTACGGTATCACAGGCAGCGGCAAGACCTCTGTCTTTATGAAGCTGATCGATCAGGTGAAAAAAGACGGTCGGGGCATCATCTGCATGGTGCCGGAAATTGCCCTGACGCCGCAGCTTTTAGCAAAGTTTACGGCGCGCTACGGTGATGATGTTGCAGTGTTTCACAGCGGTCTGTCACTAAGCAAGCGGCTGGAGGAATGGAAGCGTGTGAAAAACGGACTGGCAAAGATCGTTGTCGGCACACGCTCGGCAGTGTTTGCACCGCTGTCTGACATCGGGCTGATCGTGATGGACGAGGAACAGGAGTATTCTTACAAATCAAGCGCGAATCCACGGTTCCATGCCAGAGAACTGGCGTCTATCCGCTGCGGATATCATCGCTGTTTGCTGCTGCTGTCTTCTGCCACCCCCTCGGTTGAGAGCTTTTATTTTGCCACGAAAGGGCGCTATTCACTCCAGACGCTGAACGTGCGTTATGGTTCTGCTGTACTGCCCAAAGTGATCGTTGCGGATATGAACAGGGAAGCCGCTTTCGGCAATCCGTCGGGCTTTAGTTCGCTGCTGCTTGAAGCGATCGAACAGAATCTTGCTAAGGGACAGCAATCGATCCTGCTGCTGAACCGCAGGGGGCACAATACCTTTGTGGCGTGTCGGATGTGTGAAGAGGTCCTTTCCTGCCCGAACTGTTCGATCTCGCTGACCTATCACAGCGCCAATCACCGCCTGATGTGTCATTACTGCGGCTACTCTATGCCTGCGCCGAACAAATGCCCGAAATGCGCTTCTCCAAAGCTGCGTTATTCGGGAGCAGGAACACAAAAAGCCGAACAGGAGCTGCAGGATATTTTTCCCGAAGCGAAGCTTCTGCGGCTGGATACGGACTCCACCATGCAGCGCTATGCTTATGAAAAAAAACTCGGCGCTTTCCGACAGGGAGAGTATGATATTATGCTCGGCACACAGATGGTCGCAAAAGGGCTGGACTTTCCGAAGGTCACGCTGGTAGGGGTGCTGTCCGCCGATCAGATGATGCACAGCGATGATTTCCGCAGCTATGAACGCACGTTTTCACTGCTGACACAGGTGGTGGGACGTTCGGGCAGAGGTGATCTGGAAGGCCGCGCGATCATCCAGACCTATGAGCCGGATCATCCGATTATCTCGCTTGCGGCAGAACAGGATTATGACGCATTTTTCAAAAGTGAGATCGCACTCAGAAAAGCAATGCTCTATCCGCCGTTTTCGGATATCTGTGTTGTCGCCTTTTCGGGAGAGGACAGACTCCTGACACAAAAAGCGTCCCTGTATTTTGCCGAAAAAATGTCTGAGCTTGCCCGATCGGAATATGCAAACGAACCGATGCGAGTGATAGGTCCGTCACCTGCTGTGATTGCAAGACTGAACAATCGGTTTCGATACCGTTTGATCATAAAATTCAAAAACAACCGCCGTACCCGTGAGCTTTTTGCAAGGCTTCTGACGGAGTTCGGCAAAAACCGTGACTTCAAGGATGTTGCTGCTTACGCCGACATTGACCCCGACAGTATATTGTAGTGACTCGTCACCTTGGCAAATGCGTTTTCTTGAAGGTATTGTGAATGATCTGAAAAGGAGAAAAGTATTATGGCAATCAGAAATATTGTAAAGGAGGGCGACCCTGTCTTGACCAAGGTCTGTCGTCCCGTAGAAAAATTTGACGATAAATTAAAGACGTTGCTGGATGATATGTACGAAACAATGCTCGACGGTGAAGGCGTAGGACTTGCCGCGCCGCAGGTCGGCATTCTGCGCAGAGTCTTTGTGATCGATATCGGTGACGGTCTGCTGGAATTTGTCAATCCCCGCATCATCAAGACCGAAGGCGTACAGGAGGGCAGCGAAGGGTGTCTTTCCTGTCCGGGAGAGTATGGCATTACCAAAAGACCGATGTATGTTACCGTGGAAGCCTATAACCGTGAAGGCGATCGCTTTACACTGAACGCGGAAGGCTTGCTTGCCAAGGCGATCTGTCATGAAAATGACCATCTGGACGGCATCCTCTTCAAAGAACACGTCATCAGAGAACTGGATCCTCTGCCAAATGCGAAAAGAAAACGCAGATGATCTCTGCCAAGGGCAAAGGAGTGTGCAAACATGAAGATCGTTTTTATGGGTACGCCTGATTTTGCGGTTCCGTGTCTGAAAGCGCTGATCGAGGACGGCAACGAGATCGCGGGCGTCTTTACACAGCCTGACAAACCAAAGGGCAGAGGTTATCATATGATACCTCCGCCTGTAAAGGAATGCGCCTTGTCACATAATATTGAGGTCTTTCAGCCTGTCAGCATGAAAGACGGCACGGCGCTGAACATTCTCACAACGCTTACACCTGAGTTGATCGTGGTGGTTGCATTCGGAAAGATACTTCCAAAAGAGATCCTTGATCTTCCGAAATACGGATGCATCAACGTTCATGCATCTCTGCTCCCGAAATACAGAGGTGCTGCGCCGATCCAGTGGGCGGTTTTGAACGGCGAAAAAACAGCAGGTGTTACGACCATGCAGATGGATGTGGGACTTGACACGGGCGATATGCTGATGAAATCGGAACTGACAGTAGGCGACAATGAAACAGCGGATGAACTTCACGACAGGCTTTCCGCTCTTGGCGCTGAACTGATCGTCAAGACCGTTCATGCTGCCGAAAAAGGCGAGCTGCGCCCTGAAAAGCAGGATGATTCGCTTTCAAGCTATGCTTCCATGCTGACAAAAGAAATGTCTGCCATTGATTTCAGCCGACCGGCGCAGGAAGTGCATAACAAAGTCAGGGGATTGAATTCATGGCCGTGCGCATCGGCAATGCTCAACGGTAAACGGCTGAAAATATACCGAACGGCTCTTGCAAAAGGAGAGGGAACGCCCGGACAGGTACTTTCCACACAGCCGCTGATCGTTGCCTGCAAAGAAGGCGCAGTGGAGATCATCGAGCTGCAGCCCGAAGGAAAAAAGAAAATGACCGCAGCAGCCTTTCTCAACGGTCTGCACGGTGTAAAGGCTGCTGACTTGACATTCTCGTAACCCGAAAACAGATGATTATTCTGTTCAGCAGAAGCAATAAAACTCTATGATTTGTATATCATAATGATGCTATTATATTGACAAATAATATACAATAGCTTATAATGACCTTAGAATAGATAAGGAGGTATTGCTATGGGACAGACTAATGTAAATATAAGGATGGACGAGGCTACAAAAATTGCATTTGATAAGTTCTGTCAGGAAATTGGCTTATCGGTAAGTGCTGCCTTCAATATTTTTGCAAAAACTGTTGTAAGAGAACAGAGGATACCTTTTGAACTGACAACAGAGGTTCCGAACGAAGTTACAAGAAGAGCAATAGAAAATACAAGAAACGGTATCGGACTCAGCAAAGGATTCAATTCAGTTTCGGAACTGATGGAGGATCTGTGTGCTGACGATTAAGTACGAAACAACTTTCAAAAAAGACTTCAAGCGAGTATTAAGGCAACACCGCACAAAGACCGCCTTGCGGCTTAGCGCCACATCTGCT
>ONYV01000068.1 GCA_900322105.1 uncultured Eubacteriales bacterium
GCCCTTATCCTGCTGATCATCGGCGGTCTTAACTGGGGCTCTATCGGTATTTTTCAGTTTGATCTTGTCGCCTGGATCTGCGGCGGTCAGACAGGTATCATCAGCAGAATCATCTATACGCTGGTAGCCCTCTCAGCGATCTGGTGTATCTCTCTGCTGTTCCGTGACCGTCTTGAAGCCACCGACAAGTCTGCCCTCCCTACCGTATGATCCTGTGAGTCTGTGAGTTGTCAGGGGGACTTTCAAGTGAAAGTCCCCCGACAACCCCGAAAGCTCTGTTCGGGACTTGACTGTTCTTGTGAAAGCCTTACGTTCTGTCCTGCTCCCGACCTCTTCTTTCAAAACGGGTGCTGACAGAATGTATCGCGAAAACAGAATCACAGATCAACCTCGTCAAGAAGCAAACCACAATTCTCCCATAACAGCATATTCAGCAAAGCGGAAAGCAGAAATGTTTTCCGCTTTTGTTTTGCGGTCATTTTTTATGGATTTCTTTTGATTTCGATAGCCCCTTGAATTTTGAGTTGAATTATACTATAATACAATGGAGGAAAAATTTGCTTCTTACTGTAAAGGGAGGATTTTGATGAAAACAGAAGAAAAAACAGAGGCGCTGGCGGCGGCAAAAGCTGCCCTTGACGCAGGAACCGCCTATGAACGGCTGAAAGAACTGTTTGACGACGGAGTGTTTACAGAAATTGACGCTTTCGTCCGTTCAAAGGACGGATACGCTGAAGTTGTCGGCGGTCACGGCACCATCGACGGCATGGGCGTTTATGCTTTTGCACAGAATGCCGATCAGTCAGGCGGCGCTATGTCGCAGGCTCAGGCAAAAAAGATTTTGAAAATATATGATCTTGCCCTCAAAACAGGCGAACCGATCGTCGGTATGTATGATTCCGCAGGCGGACGGCTCGACGAAGGCGCTGAACTGCTCGCATCTTACGGCAGTATCCTTAGATATACCGGTCAGCTTTCGGGCGTTGTTCCGCAGATATCCGTTGTGCTTGGCAAATGCTGCGGCACACAGGCGCTGATCGCCGCAAGTGCTGATGTTGTCATCATGTCTGAGAAAGCCGCTTTTTCTCTAAAAACTGACGGTCAGGAATCAAGCGCAGAGCAAAATGCGCAGAAGGGTCTTGTTCACTGCACAGCCGAAGATGAAGCACAGGCGATCGCACAGTGCAGAAAACTGATCTCCATGCTGCCCTCCAACAACCTCACTGCCGCTTGTATCGCTTATGACAGCATCAGCGCAGCTTCTGACATCAACGATCGTATGACGGCAAAAGAAGCTGCTTTTGCAGCAGCGGACGAAGACAGTCTTTTTGAACTGCAAAAGGACTTTGCGTCAAAGGCGGCAACCGCTCTTGCAACCATCAACGGCACGACCGTTGGTCTGGTGTCGCTGACAGGCGATGTGCTGGACGGCAAAGCTTGTCAGAAAGCGGCTAAGCTCATCCGTTTCTGCGATGCGTTCAGTATCCCTGTTGTCAGCTTTGTGGATGCCGAAAAGTTTGCTTGTATGAAAGGCGCTTTGAAGTTGTCCTCCGCTTATGCCGAAGCAACTGCTCCGAAGATCACTTTCATTACAGGAAACGCTTACGGCGCTGTATATATTGCTGCTGCAGGCACTTCTGCTGCTGCGGATATGACATACGCATGGGCGCAGGCAAGTATCTCTGCTCTCGATCCCGAAGCCGCTGCCGTGATCCTCTGGGGCGATGATTTCGGCGGAAGGCTGAAAGGGTCTAAAGATCCGCAGAAGGACAAGGCTGCTTTGATCGAGGAATTCAAGAATACCGAACTCAGCGCTATGAAAGCAGCGGAACAGGGCTATGTGGACGACATCATCACAGCCTCACAGACCCATGAAAAGCTCGTCTCAGCGCTCTCTATGCTCTGCAACAAGCGTGTGGAGACCCTGCCCAAAAAGCACAGCACGATCTGATCGGATAACAGTCAGATAACACTGTTTTCTCATCTGAACCGATCGCAAAAGAAAGTCAGTCGGAAAGCAGGCTTACTTTTGAAAAGATCTGATGCACAGCCGCTTATAAACAGATATCAGATCGGGGCATCATGATATGATACACCGAAAACAAATGCTAAACGCATGAAAATATTATCGGGAAAGGACTTTTTGAAATGAAGAATTTGAGAATTACTGTAAACGGCGTCGCTTATGACGTACAGGTCGAAGAACTTGGCGAAAGCGTTGCTCCTGCCGCTCCCGCCGCTCCTGCAAAGGCAGCTGCGCCTGCTGCAAAGCCTGCTGCGGCTGCGGCAGGTGAACCTGTGAAATCTCCGATGCCCGGTACGATCCTGAACGTACCTGTCAAGGTCGGACAGAGCGTGAAAGCAGGAGATGTACTGGTGGTACTCGAAGCCATGAAGATGGAAAACGAGATCAAAGCAGGCAGAGATGCCGTGATCGCCTCTGTTGCCGTCAGCAAGGGCGAAAGCGTGGATACAGGCGCCGTGCTTGTCACACTGAACTGAGCAGCGGTATGAAAGGGGTAAGTTCATCATGGCAAAAAAGAAGATCCAGATCACAGAGACCGTCCTGAGAGATGCTCATCAGTCGCTGATCGCCACCCGTATGCCGCTGTCGGACATGGTGCCGATCCTGCCGCAATTGGACGAGATCGGTTTTTATTCCCTCGAATGCTGGGGCGGTGCAACTTTTGATTCCTGCATACGGTTTCTGAATGAAGATCCGTGGGAACGTCTGCGCACCATCCGCAAACACTGTCCGAAAACAAAGCTGCAGATGCTCTTCCGTGGTCAGAATATGCTCGGCTACCGTCATTATGCCGATGACGTACTGGAATATTTCGTACAGCGTTCGGTGGCAAACGGCATTGACGTGATCCGTATATTTGACGCGCTCAACGATATCAAAAATCTGCAAACGGCGATCAATGCGACCAAAGCCGCCAAAAAAGAGAATCCGAACGTGGAAGCGCAGGTTGCGATGAGCTACACCACAGGTCCGATCTTTACGACAGACTACTATGTGAAATATGCAAAACAGATCGAAGCAGCAGGCGCTGATTCAATCTGTATCAAAGATATGGCGGCACTGCTCACGCCGTACTATACCGAAGAACTGGTGCGCGCCATCAAATCAGCCGTCAGCATTCCTGTGCAGCTCCATACACATTATACATCCGGTCTGGCGTCCATGTGCCTGATGAAAGCGATCGAAGCAGGCTGTGACAGGATCGACACCGCTATGTCTCCGCTGGCAAACGGTACCTCTCACGCCCCGACAGAATCTATGGTCGCCGCTTTACAGGGTACAGACTACGATACAGGACTTGATCTTGTGAAGCTCTCTGAGATACGTGAGTATTTTATGGGACTTCGTGAAAAGTACATCAAAAGCGGTCTGCTCGACCCGAAGATGCTGGCAACGGATGCAAAGGCGCTGATCTATCAGGTTCCGGGCGGAATGCTCTCTAACCTTCTCAAACAACTCAAGGACGCTGGAAAAGCCGATAAGCTGACGGAAGTGCTGGAAGAAGTGCCGCGTGTACGAAAAGACGCAGGTTATCCGCCGCTGGTAACACCGACCTCACAGATCGTCGGCACACAGGCAGTGTTCAATGTGCTGTTCGGCAAATACAAAAACTGCAGCGGACAGTTCAAGGATCTTGTCGCAGGTAAATACGGCACAACGCCCGTTGCGATCGATCCTGAATTCCGCAAAAAGATCATCGGAGACGAAAAGCCTGTCACCTGCCGTCCTGCCGATCTCTTAGAGCCTGAGCTGGAAAAGCTGCGTGCAGAGATCCCCGAATGGATCGAACAGGAAGAGGACGTTCTGACTTATGCGCAGTTTCCGCAAGTCGCTCCGAAATTCTTCAAAGCCCGCAGGGATGCCCGTATCGGGATCGATCCGCAGGCCGACCTGAAATCAAAGATACATCCTGTCTGAACAAACTGTTTACCGTTCAAGGCAAAAAAACAAGCGGAAGGCAACATTGCTTTCCGCTTGTTCTGATTAGAATGTGTGAAATATTATTACTCAATCAAATATCTTGACGCCATGCGCTTTTTCATATTCAGCAATCTTCCCTGCGCAGACTTTATTGCCGATATACATCGAAATATCAAACGCAGGAACGGAATGTGTCAGTGCGCCGATAGAAATATAGTCCACACCTGTTGCGGCAATAGCGGCAAGGCTTTCTTCGGTAACGCCGCCTGATGCTTCAAGGATCGTTCTTCCGTTCGTGATCTCTACCGCTTGCTTCATCATGTCACAGGACATATTATCAAGCATGATGATATCAGCGCCTGCTTTGAGCGCCTCATCCAGTTCTTTCAGATCACGTACCTCTACCTCCACCTTAACGGCGTGACCGATATTTGCTCTGACTGACTCCACTGCAACAGTAATACTGCCTGCGCCGTCAATGTGGTTATCTTTTATCATCACGCAGTCGGAGAGATTGAAACGGTGATTTCTGCCGCCGCCGACACGGACAGCGTATTTTTGCAGCGCACGAAGTCCCGGAAGTGTCTTGCGTGTATCGGTGATCTTTGCATGAGTACCCTCTGTGAGCCGAACGCAGCGGTTCGTGAAATCGGCAATGCCGCTGGCGTGCTGCATGATATTGAGCGCTGTACGTTCGCCTTTGAGCAGTGTTTGTATCCTGCCGCGCATCACCATCAGAAGGTCGCCGTATGCCACGTTCGTACCGTCGGGTGTAAGAATCTGACACTCGATCTCACTGTCGAGCATTTTGAACACCCTGACTGCCGCTTCCATACCGCAGACAATACCCGATTTTTTGGCAACGATGCAGGCAACGTCCCTGTCATCTGTTGAAAAAATGCTGTCTGTCGTGATGTCACCATAGGCAAGGTCTTCTTCCAGCGCCGTTTTGATAAGTTTATCTATATAGATCTTATTCAGTTCAATTCTGTTCATTTTGTTTCTGAACCTCCTCTAATACAATACAAGCAACCGTTGCAAGACTTCTTGCTTCCACAAAATCACGGTCTACGGCATATTCGCCGCCCGTCAGATCCGTCAGTATCTCCTTGCAGCGGCGCACGCCTTCAGGGATCAGTTCGGGCTTCGGGATAACAAAATAGCAGTCCTGCATGATATGCCGTATCTCTGTACGGAAACCGTGCGGCAGGGTATTGCCGCTGAGATCCTCGTGTTCTGCAAAGGCCGGCACAGGCGCATTGTCTTCGTTTTTCAGCCGCTCAACGATATCATTTGCCGCACGTCTTGAAAATACCAGCGCTTCCAGCAAAGAGTTGCTGGCAAGGCGGTTTGCGCCGTGAACGCCCGTATGGGAGCATTCGCCTGCCGCATACAGCCTGTCAACGGTTGTTCGCGCATAGAGATCCACATCTATGCCGCCCATCAGATAGTGCTGACACGGAAAAACAGGAATCCACTCCTTTGTGATATCAATTCCCTCTTCCAGACATTTTTCATAGATCATCGGGAAACGTTTTCTCACAAACTCAGGGTCTTTGTGGGTGATATCAAGGTAGAACTTCTCACTGCCTTTCGCACGGCATTCGAGCATGATCGCATTCGACACAACGTCTCTCGGAGCAAGCTCTCCCCTTTCGTCGTACTTTGACGCAAAGCGTTCGCCGTCACAGTTCAGCAGCACAGCGCCTTCTCCCCGAACCGCCTCACTGATAAGGAAGCGTTCACGGTCGTTTTCTGCGGCAAAGGCTGTAGGATGGAACTGGATGCGGCTGAGGTGTCGGATTCTTGCGCCGAGCATAAAGGCAAGCGTGATGCCGTCACCTGTTGCGATGGCGGAATTAGTGGTATACTGGTACACTCTGCCGATACCGCCTGACGCCATGATGCAGTAATGCGCCGCAATGATCTTTGAACCGCCGTCAGGCAGCAGCAGACCTGCCAGAAAGCCTCTGTCGGTGCGGTCGAGCTTGTAGAGCATGGTATGCCCGCATATTTCAATATTTTTATGTGTACTGACCTGTTCGAGCAAAACATCCACGATTGCTCTGCCTGTTGAATCTTTATGATGGACGATACGGTGACGGGAATGTCCTGCTTCGAGCGTCATCTGAAGGTTGCCCTTTTCGTCCAGATCAAAGGCAACGCCCATTTCTTTCAGCCGCATGACATCCTGCGGACCCTCGGAAACAAGTACCTCGATTGCTTCGAGATTGTTTTTGTATTTGCCTGCGATAAGTGTATCGGCGATATGCAGCTTAAAGTTATCGTGGTCTTTGTCAAGCACCGCTGCCACACCGCCTTGTGCCAGAGAAGAATTGGAGAGCGTCAGCTCGCGTTTGGAGATCAGCAGCACGCTGACATCCTCGGGAAATTGCAGCGCAGCATACAGACCCGCAGCACCGCAGCCAACGATCAGAACGTCATATTCTTTTTTCATAAGGCATCTATCCTCTTTTTCGTGTTATCGGTATATATCAGTAACATAATATATCCGATTTATTATAGCACAGTTTGTCG
>ONYV01000001.1 GCA_900322105.1 uncultured Eubacteriales bacterium
CGGCAAGCAGATCCATGTATCCAATGTCAACGTCGTTAAAGCGCCAAAAGAAGGAAACAAGAACTTAGTACCGATCATCTTCGTCATCATTCTGGTGATCGCTCTGATCGGAATTGCAGTCTACATATTCGCATTCAGCGGTCTGTTCAAGAAACAGATCTCCGTTACTTTCGATAAGCCGACAACATGGTCGGATAATATCTATGCATTCCCCTATGCTAACGCAGAGGAATATAAGACGACAAGAGCCGATTCCGCAAAGGTCACTGCGTGCAAAATGGAAAAGAACAGCAACGGTACTTTCACTCTGAAGTTAGATCCCGAATATAAGGGCAAATACGTGATCTTTATCGATCTGAACGATGAAAAGAACGTTTATCCTGAAAATGCGCTTGCACAGTATGAGTCCGCAGGCACCATCAACGGCGTTCTGATCGAGGACGGAAAGACCTATCAATTTGATCTTTCAGGAAACAGCTCCGCTGCCTCTTCCGAACCTTCCGCCGTCACCTCTTCTGTGTCAAGCGGAAGCTGATGCATCAAACCATCTCATATCTCATAAACCTTTTCCGATGAGATCAACCGTTCTAAACGGGGAAACCTGACAAAACGATACGGCAATACAGAGCCTGCACTCCTGCTCTGTATTGCCGTTTTCCATATCTCTGTGCGGTATTGCCTATAATAATATCGGCTGTATCTGCTGCTCCTGCAAGGCTTCTTCCATTGACGGAAGCAATTGATCGAAATCTGCAACCAGAGAGTTCGGCTTTCTGACAGGATCATCCTGCGAAAAAGGCACAAAATAGAAATGTCTTGTGTTGAGCAAACGTCCGATATTCTGAGCAGACGCACCCAGCGCATCGTTTGTGGCAAGACACAGCAATACGGGCTTTTGCTGACGAAGGTGTGATTTCACAGCCATCGTCACGGGCGTATCGGTCACAGCGTTCGCTAACTTTGCGGCAGTGTTGCCTGTACAGGGCGCAACAATCATGATATCCGTCAGCCCTTTCGGTCCGATCGGTTCTGCATCCTCAATGCTTGTGATGATCTTTTTCTGGCACAGCCCTTCGATCTTTTTGCGGATGTCCTCTGCTTTTCCGAAGCGTGTATCCGTTGAATAAGCCTGATACGACATGATCGGCAGAACATCATATCCCTTAGAGATCAAAAGCTCCATCTGGGTCAGTGCCTTGGAAAAGGTGCAAAACGAGCCGCACATCGCAAAGCCTACGGTAAGGTCTTTCATAGTTCTTCCTCCCTGATGATATGATAAACGGCATTTTTGATGATGATCCCCGATGCTTTCGGAGCGGTCTTTCCCGGCAAAGACAGAGCGTGTATGATCGGGATCGACAGTCTTTCTGCGCTTTTGTCATCTATTCCGCCGGGGAGTGAGGCAAGGTCGATGATCAGGGCGTTTGCTGCGGTTTTCGCAAGCGTCTGCGCATCAAACAGCAAACACGGAACCGTGTTGAAGATCAGATCGTACTGTCCCGAAAGGGATCCCGAATCCATCGCTTTCATGCCAAATGCCCGTATCATTGCCATATCTTTCAAAGAACGTGCGCTGACGGTAACATCTGCGCCCAGACCCTGCAGCATACGGGAAAGCACCTTGCCGATCCTGCCATAGCCTGTAACAAGACACCTTGCGCCGTGTATCGTCCCTTCATAATGCGCTATGGCAAGCCCGATCGCTCCTTCGCCCGTAGAAACGGCATTTTCGACCGCAAACTCTTCCCTTGCGGCATAGTCATAGACTTGTTTGTATTTACACGGCAGCTTGCTTTTCATGCCGCAAAAGATCGGCTTCGTTTCAAAAGCACTTTGCAGCTCCTGCAGCAAAACTGTACGCTCAGAAAACGGCGCATTGACTGTGATACCGTCACGGCTGCACGGCAGCGGCAAAAGAAGCGCATCACATTCTCTGACGATCGTTTCGATATCGCTGTTCTGAACACCGACCCCCTCACCGCTTACGTGAAATCCGTGATATAACACACGATAGCCGTCTTCCTCCATCGACCTGCCGCAATACAGCTGTCGTTTATCTCCGCCAATGATACCAAAACTCTGCAGCTTGCCCATAATAGCTCCTCCAATATCGCAACACCGAAAACGTATCGTGCATCATACCGTTTTCGGTGGTTCAGGTAATATCATCCTTCTTTCCATCATATGAAACGCAGGAACAAATGGTGCAGTCGTCCGCATGAAGAAACCGTAATGAGAAAGGAACCAAACCAATGATACACTTTACCGACAAATATACAAACGACAAAGATCAAAAACTTCTCCTCAGAAAGATCAACGACCTGATAACGCTTTCAAGAAAACAATACTCCGTCATGTATTCTCCGTTTCTTGACCCTGCGCAGCAAACGCTCCTGCTGTCCGTTGAAGAGTTCAGGGGGCTTCTCCGCATGGAGGGCGGCTATGAGGACGCAGAACGGCGGCTTTGCCGTATTCAGACAGACGAGTACCAGACAGAAACGCCGCTGCCCATTTCACTGTTTACCGTCAGCGCTTCAATGAAAGAAGCGGTGATCTCTCACAGAGATGTGTTAGGCTCGCTGATGGGTCTGGGCATCAGGCGTGAAATGATCGGAGATATCCTGCCAAACGGAAACTGCCCGCAGTTTTTCTGCATGGAAGAAATCGCAGCATATATCGAAATGAATCTGACAAAGATCGGGCGGTACAGCGTTTCTCTGTCAAGAACCGAAACGGCTGCTTTATACGAACCAAAATATGAACCCAAGACCGTCAACGTCAGCGCCATGCGGCTGGACTGTATCTGCGCAGAAGCCTTCGGACTGTCCAGAACAAAGGCAGCCGACGCCGTTAGAAAGGGCGTTGTGTCCGTCAACTGGGTACTTTGTACCGATACCTCTCACGAAGTAAAGAGCGGCGACAAGATCTCTTTTCGTGGGAAGGGTAAGGTAGAGGTCGGGGACGTTTCAGGCGTCAGCAAAAAAGGAAGGCTGTTTGTCGAGCTGCGAAAGAAAGTATAACACAACCCGATACATTTCTTTGACCCGACAGCCCAGCCCCTTATGAATGTTATTTTGCTCCCGATTCTGCGGTATCAGGAAAATTTCCCCATATCACTGCCGTGACAAAAAATATCCGCTGTCATACGAACGGATCGCATGACAGCGGTGTTTGTTTATATAGATTTATCTGACAACGATATTGATCAGCTTGCCTTTGACATAGATCTCTTTGACGATGTTTTTGCCGTCAAGATAGGGTTTTGCTTTTTCGCTTGCCTTTGCCAGCGCAATAGCGCCTGCCTGATCGATCTCCGCAGGAACCATGATCTTGTCACGGATCTTTCCGTTGATCTGAACAGCGATCTCTACACTTTCGTCAACGCACTTGCTCTCATCATACGCAGGCCACTCGGCACGGGATGCAAATCCCTCACCAAGAGATGCTTCACTCCATACTTCTTCGGCAGCGTGAGGCGCAAAAGGACACATGAGCGTTGTGAAGATCTTCAGTTCCTCTTTGGTGACAGAACCTGTTGCATAGATATCGTTGATGAGCGACATCATCGCAGCGATCGCCGTATTGAATTTGAGCGTTTCGATATCTTCGCTGACTTTCTTGATGGTCTTGTGGAAAGCGCTTTCCAGCTCAGGGCGCATGGTTTCTCCCTTGAGGATGCCCTCCAATCCGCAGAAACGCTCGATGAAGCGGCGGCAGCCCTTGATGCTGCTGGAATTCCACGGAGCGGCATTTTCAAAGTCACCGATGAACATCTCAAACATACGCATGGTGTCTGCGCCGTAGGTATCCACGATCTCGTCGGGGTTTACGACGTTTCCGCGGGACTTGCTCATCTTCTCGCCGTTTTCGCCGAGGATCATGCCGTGACTGGTGCGCTTTGCATACGGTTCGGGCGTGGGAACTACTTTGATATCATACAGAAACTTATGCCAGAAACGGCTGTACAGCAGGTGAAGTGTGGTATGCTCCATACCGCCGTTGTACCAATCGACAGGCGACCAGTAGTTCAGCGCTTCTTTGCTTGCCAGCGCCTTGTCGTTATGCGGATCCATATAGCGCAGGAAGTACCATGAAGAACCTGCCCACTGCGGCATGGTGTCTGTTTCACGCTTAGCGTCCTTGCCGCACTTCGGGCATTTGGTGTTCACCCAGTCGGTCATCTTGGCAAGCGGTGATTCGCCGTTATCGGTCGGCTCATAGGATTCTACATTGGGCAGTTCCAGCGGAAGTTCTTCTTCGGGCAGCGCCACAGGACCGCAGCAGGGACAATGTACGATCGGGATCGGCTCGCCCCAGTAACGCTGACGGGAGAATACCCAGTCACGCAGTTTGAAGTTTACCTTTGCATGACCCTTGCCGCTCTTTTCCAGTTCTTCGATGATCTTTTTCTTAGCGTCTTCTACTGACAATCCGTCTAAATAGCCTGAATTGACCATAATGCCTGTTGCGCAGTCTGTAAACGCTTCTTCCTGCACGTTCTCGCCGCCTTTGACGACTTCGATGATGGGCAGATCAAACTTTTTGGCAAAGTCATGGTCACGGGTATCGTGAGCAGGCACTGCCATGATCGCGCCCGTACCGTAGGAAACCAGCACATAGTCCGAAATAAAGATCGGGATCACGGTATTGTTGACAGGGTTGATTGCTTCAACACCGCCGATCCTCACGCCTGTTTTATCCTTAGCGACTTCTGTACGCTCAAAGTCAGACTTTCTTGCAGCGGCTTCCTGATATGCCTTCACCTCGTCCATATTGGTAATGACGGAAGAGAGCTTCTGAATGATCGGATGTTCGGGAGAAATGACCATATAGGTAGCGCCGAAAAGCGTATCGGGGCGTGTGGTATATACCGTCAAGGTGTCGCCGGTTGTGGTGGTAAAATCGACCTCTGCGCCCGTAGAGCGTCCGATCCAGTTTTTCTGCTGCGCCTTTACTCTGTCGGGATAGTCCACCAGATCCAGATCGTTGATGAGTCTGTCGGCATAGGCGGTGATCTTCAGCATCCACTGTGACTTGACCTTTCTGACGACCTCACTGCCGCAGCGTTCACACACGCCGTTGACAACTTCTTCATTTGCCAGCACACATTTGCAGGACGTACACCAGTTGACCGCCATTTCCTTTTTATAAGCAAGCCCGTTTTTGAAAAGCTGTAAAAAGATCCACTGTGTCCACCGATAGTATTTCGGATCGGTGGTGTTGATCTCTCTGCTCCAGTCGAAGGAAAGCCCCAAAGACTGAAGCTGACTTTTGAAACGAGCCACATTTTTTTCGGTGACTAATTTCGGATGGATATGGTTTTTGATCGCATAGTTTTCTGTCGGCAGACCGAAAGCGTCCCAGCCGATGGGGTACAGCACGTTATAGCCCTGCATCCTGCGCTTTCTGGAAACGATATCCAGCGCCGTATAGGAACGGGGATGACCGACATGAAGTCCCTGTCCTGACGGATAGGGAAACTCGATGAGGGCATAGAACTTTTTCTTATCGCTGTTTTCCTCTGCGTGAAAGATACCTGCTTCTTCCCATTTGCTCTGCCATTTTGACTCGATACTTTTGTGATCGTATTTCAAAATTCCTCTCTCCTTTTTACTCATATTTGTGAATATGCCGCATTATTTCTGCGGAAACAGTTTTTCCAGCGGCATTTCTTCAATATCGGAAATATCCTGCACCGTTCCGTCTTCCCAGAGTCTTTCAAGATCATAATAGTCCCTTGCTTCTTCCGAGAAGATATGGACGACCACATCCACATAATCCATGAGGATCCATGAATCCGAACGGTGACCTTCGATATGGCTCACGCCGACCCCCTCGTTGTCCAGACGGAACTCTACGTTGTCCGCCAGCGACTTGACATGGGTGTTGGACGAGCCTGTGGCGATGACAAAATAATCTGCGATCGAAGAGATACCGCCGATCTCGATCAGACGGATATCCAGTCCCTTTCTTTCGCAAAGCGCTTTTGCCGCCAGTCTTGCTGTTTCTAATGATGTCATACTCATCCTCCTTTTATTGTTTCTTTGCCCTGATACGCAAAGACGCCAGTTCGTTATATCCTGCAAAGGTATCAGGAGCGATCGTTATTTTTCTCTGCGCCAAATCCGAGATCGTAAACGCCATTCCTTCCAGACAGGCTTCCTCCAGATTTTTGTCTGCTAACTTGCGCATTTTGTCTACGCCGTCATAGTCCCTGTCTGCGGAGATGAAATCCGCAATAAAGATCACCTTGTCCAGCAAGGTCATGTTTGCCCTGCCTGTGGTGTGATAGCGGATCGCATCAATGATCTCCTGATCGTCTATCCCCAGTTCCACCTGAACAAAAGCGCTTCCCGAGATAGCGTGCCACAGCTTCGGAGAATTGAACTCCATCTCTGTCAGCACAATGCCTGCTTTCTCGATCAGCGCCATCTGCTCCGAGGCGTCTGTTTCCTTGGTAGCGTCATGTAAAATTCCGGCGATCTCCGCTTTTTCTGCGTCTGCGCCATATTTTTTCGCAAGACGCACGGCTTCCTTCGCCACATTCCCGGAATGCTTGAAACGAGGCGCTTTCATGCGTTTGCTGATGATCTCTTCATACTGTTTGAACGTCATTTTCATCCACTCCATCATTTTGCTGTTCAATACCCTATATTATACCAACTTCTCCCGTCCGTTTCAAGCATCCTGCCGTTTTTTTCAGGTTTTTTGAACAGACTTCCTCGGAAACTTCCGAAGCACCGACCGAGCCGACAGGCGAGACCGGAGTCCTCTGACCACCACTTCAAGCGCCGAACAGGAAGATGAGCATATCGTAGAAAGAGTGCAGGAAGATGACGACGGCAAGGTTTTTGCATTTGATAAAACAGTAGCTGAAAAGCACGCTGAGCAGTACCACCGACAGAAAACTCATGCTCGTAAAGTTGCTGACAAACGTTCCGCTCGTGATCCATACAGGAAAATGGATCAGCAGAAACAGTATACTGTTGATACCTGCTGCCAACCCTTTTTTGAAAGTCGTGTCGGCATATTTCAACGTTGCATTCAGCAAAAAGCCCCGAAAGACCGTTTCTTCACTGATACCGACAAACAGTACGATCAGCAGATCGGCTCCTTTGAAAGACGGACTCAGCGAAAAGCCGTGATGACGCAGGATACTGCCGCCAACGACCGCCACCGTCATCAGGACTGCGATCAGCAGATACGGACTGTTTTGTCTGCGGTATCGGTAGATACCCTTGAACGGAAACGCCAGTTCATCGCTGAAATGCCGCATCAGGAATAGCGCAGGCAGCGTCCAGATCAGGTTTTTGATCACACCGTCACGAAGAAGCGTATACAGAAAATCATTATCCAGCGCTTCTTTCATGGGCGGGGCGATCAGAAGCTCTGTCACTGACCAAGCAGCATACAGCCACAAGCAAAAAACGCACCACGCCGTCAGCAGTTTTTTATTTTTGATCAGCATTGACATCACATCCGTTTTCTTGATACAGACCGTTTTTGATAATATATTCCTCCACCTTTTCGGGGACATATCCATGAATACTTTCGCCGCACCTCAGCCTGCGGCGGATCTCTGTCGAAGAAACGGTCATGATCTCTGTGTCAAGGATCACTGTCCTTGCGCCAAGTCCCTGCAAAAAGTCCGCCTGCTTTGCAAGGACAGACGCATCCTGACCGTTTCTCGGCGTAACGCAGATCACGGCTCTGCGAAAAATTTCCTGCGGATTTTTCCAATCCTGAAGCGTCATAAAAGAATCTGCGCCCGTAATGAAATACAGCTCACTCCCGACATACTGCAAGGCAAGCGTCTGCAAAGTTTCAAAGGTATAGCTTGCGCCCTCTCGTTCCAGTTCCATCGAACTGACCTGCACCGTTTTCATATCCGAAAAGGCAAGGCGGCACATTTCAAGACGATGTTCGGCTTTTTCTGTTTCTTTTCCCTGCTTGAAAGGCGACACGAACGCAGGTATCACGATCAGAAGATCGAGCGAAAGGTTTTGCAAAAAAGCCTTTGCCAGCTCCACATGACCGCTGTGAATGGGGTCAAAGCTGCCGCCGAATACACCGATCTTCACAAGACACCCTCCTTTCCTTTGACAGCGCATCACAAAATCAGTTGACGGTCCTGTATTGCCCGATCATTTTCGTGCGGTTTTTCTTGCCTTTGGCAGTTCAATCTTTGGCTCTTCGGGATTTCTGCGGTACAGCACGAATTTTGAACCGATGACCTGCACCACCTCGCTGAACGTTTCGAGCGCGATGGTCTCGGCGGCTTCTCTCGGACTGATATCCGCTGTTTCCAACACCTTGCCCTTGATAAGTTCTCTGGCTTTCAGCGCATCGTCCGCCTGCTTGATGATCTGACTGCTCATGCCGCCTTTTCCGACCATCAGGATGGTGTCGATATTCATTGCCAATGAGCGCAAAAACGCTCTCTGTTTACTTGTCAGCATATTCTTTT
This sequence comes from uncultured Eubacteriales bacterium, assembly GCA_900322105.1. Taxonomy (GTDB): domain Bacteria; phylum Bacillota; class Clostridia; order Oscillospirales; family Acutalibacteraceae; genus UBA1213. Next base: position 8,468 of record ONYV01000001.1, read on the forward strand.
CCTTTCCTCAGAAACAATGTATTTACGGCATACCGTCTCAAAGAGAAACGAAACGCTGTGTTCTGAACACATACCGTGATCTGTCAGCCGTTTTCGCCGTATTTCTTTTTCAGGATCGCAGACAGCTCTTTCAGCGCTCTTCCTCTGTGGCTGATGAGATCCTTTTGATGATCGCTCAGTTCTGCAAAGGTCTTGTTGCCTTCCACAAAGAAGATCGGGTCATATCCAAAGCCGTTTGCTCCTCTGGGCGCATAGCCGATCGTACCTTCACAAGTGCCGTGTGCAAAGATCTTTTCTCCGTTCGGAAAATAACAGCAGATCACACACTCGAAACGCGCGCTTCTGTCGGAACTGCCTGTTTTCATCAGTTCTGTCAGCAGCTTGTTGATCTTTTCGGCATCTGTTGCGCCTTCTCCGGCATATCGCGCGGACAAAACACCCGGCGCACCGCCGAGAGCATCTACCACCAAGCCTGAATCATCTGCGATCGCAGGCATACCCGTATGTTCACACATCGCCTTTGCTTTCAGTTCGGCATTTTCCGCAAAGGTCGTGCCTGTTTCTTCGACCTCAATACTCTCTTTTCCAAGCTGCTCCGCCGTTTTCGCATAGATATTCAGCGGACTCAGTATCCGTTCCAGTTCTTCGATCTTTTTCCGATTATTGGACGCAATGACAAATATCATATTGCTTTCCTTCTTTCCATACTAATATCAGAGGACTCCGCATACTTTTGAGTTTTTTCATACACCGGATATTTGCGGGGATGTGCTGAGAACGTAAACATATACGACTGCCAAAAGCGGCATACAGCGCACATTATTCGCCGCCGTTTTTCCATTTTTCAAACCAGTCGTCGTCCGTATTTGTATCGGCGGCAGGTGTTGCGCTCCAGTTATATTTGGTCTTTGCTTTCTGCTGTCTTTCTTCGGCTCGCTTTTCTTTTTCAAGCCGCTGCGCTTCTCTGCGCTGAGCAAGCTCTTCCTCTGTCGGTGTCGGCTCTGCTGCCTGTTCTTCCTTTTCATCTTCGGCGGCTTCTGCGTCGATCTTTGCCCAGATCGCAGCCGTTTCGGGGTCGATCACCTTCACGGCAGGTGTTGGTTCTGCAGGTTCATTTTCGGCTCTTTCGGCAGCTTTCGCATTCTCGGCTTCTTCTTCCAGCTCGTCTGCGCCGAACAGCGCTCTTGCAAATTCTTCGGGTTCAAAGGGCTGCAGATCGTCGATCTGTTCACCCACACCGATAAACTTCACAGGCACATCCAGTTCTTCCCGTATCGCCAGCACCACGCCGCCCTTTGCCGTACCGTCCAGTTTTGTCAGCACGATACCCGTGATCCCTGCGGCATTTTTGAATTCCTTGGTCTGGTTGACGGCATTCTGTCCTGTTGTCGCATCCAGCACCAGCAGCACTTCTTTGTCTGCATCGGGCAGTTCACGGTTGATGATACGGTTGATCTTCTCAAGCTCTGCCATGAGGTGTTTTTTATTATGCAAACGTCCTGCGGTATCTGCGATGATGATATCGCTGCCCCTTGCTTTCGCGGCAGAGATCGCATCAAACACCACCGCCGCAGGGTCGGAGCCTTCGTTCTGTCGGACGATATCCGCTCCTGCCCTGTCAGCCCAGATTTGAAGCTGGTCGATTGCCGCCGCACGGAACGTATCCGCCGCCGCCAGTATCACTTTCTTGCCTTCGGAAGTAAAGCGCGCCGCCATTTTGCCGATGGTAGTCGTCTTTCCGACGCCGTTGACGCCGATCACTAAAATGACCGAGGGCTTTGTGGAAGTGTGAAGTTCCTGACCGCCCTTGAGCATTTCCGTAATGACTTCCGACAGCAAGCCGTAGATCATCGCAGGGTCGGTGATCCCTTCCTGCTTCACACGCCGCCGCAGCTCATCACAGATCTTTTCGGCAGTGACGATGCCCACATCTCCCATGACAAGCAGTTCTTCCAGTTCTTCAAACAGTTCCTCGTCAATTTTGGTAAAGGATTTGAGCATCAGATCGATCTTTCCGAAGATCGCATCTCTTGTTTTACGGAGTCCGTCTCTGATCTTACTGAAAATTCCCATGTTCATTCCTCCCGTCTGCCAAAAGCCGAAAATTATGCGTCAAGTCCGAGCTTTTGCTCGATCTCTCCTGCATGAAGCTCCAGCAGCTTAGAAATACCTCTGTCCTGCATGGTCACGCCATACAGCACATCTGCTTCTTCCATCGTTCCACGTCTGTGGGTGATACAGATAAACTGTGTCTTTGCGTTCATTCTTCTGAGATAGGAAGCAAAGCGGTAGACGTTGACATCATCCAGCGCCGCTTCGATCTCGTCCATCACACAAAACGGTGACGGACTGACTTTTAGTATTGCAAAATACAGAGCGATCGCCACCAGTGCCTTTTCACCGCCCGAAAGCAGTTCGATATGCGACACTAATTTTCCCGGCGGCTCAACGGAGATCTCAATGCCCGTTGTCAGCACCTGATCGGGGTCGGTCAGCGTCAGCGACGCTTTTCCTCCGCCGAACAGTTCTATGAAAGTTGCCGAGAAGTTTTCGTTTATCAGCTTAAAGCGCTCGATAAAGATCTCTCTCATCTGTTTGGTCAGTTCCGAAATGAGTTTCAGCAGCTCCGCTTTGGATTTTTCCACATCACCAAGCTGTTCGCTCATAAAGGTATAACGCTGGCTGACTTCTTTATATTCTTCGATCGCAGAAAGGTTGACCGTACCGAGAGATTTGATCTTTTGCTTCAGCTCCATAAGTCTGCGCTGCGCTTTGCCCTGATCGCTGATATCCGCCGCCGCTTTTTTGGCTTCTCTTGGCGTCATCTCATATTCTTCCCACAGCTTTGAGGTGATCTCGTCATACTGCTTTTGCAGGTTTTCCCGTCGTTCTTCAAGGCGTGCCAACTCTCCGCTGAGGTTTTCTCTGTCGATCGTTTTTTCACGTTCTGTCCTGCGCAGCTTTGCCGAACGCATCTCAAGTGCAATACGCTGCTGATTGAGGGAGTCGATCTCCCTTTTCAGGCTCTCCGCATTCGTTTTCTGATCTTCCTGCTGCTGCGTCAGCAAAACAATTTTTTGCTGTATCTCCCGGTTGTTCTTTTGCAGCGCTTTGATCTCATCTTCACTGCGCAGCGCCGCATCCTTTGCTTCCTTTTGGCGAAGCCTTGCATTCGTGATCTCATTTTCCGCAGCGGCGATATCCTTTTCTATCGTCAGCACAGCGATCCTCAGCTCCTGCAAGCCCTCGTTGAGCTTATCTCTGCGGCGGATATAATCGTTTCTTGATCCCGACAGCACCGCTGACAGATCCTCATTCTTACTGATCTCGACCGACAGCTTTTCACCTGCTGCCTTAGCGTTTTGGATAGCGCTGTTCAGTTCATCCTGTTTTTTCAGAGAAGCGTCCTGCTCTGACTTGATATCACGGAACGCCTGTTCTGCGCCCTCCAATTCGGTTTTGCGGCTTTTTTGTTCTGCGGTGATCTTGATCTTGTTTTCGTTGATCTTGGCAAGAGAACTGCGGCAGTCTTCAATAGCCTGCTGCTCAAGTGCGAGCGTTTCCTGCTGCTTTTGCCATTCGGTTTTGGCATCCTTTGCCTCCTCAGCAATCGCAGACGCCTTTTTGCGGATCTGTTCGATCTCTGTGGCACGTCCGAGCAACCCTGTATTTTTTGCCAGCGAACCGCCCGTCAGCGAACCGCCTGCATTCACGACCTGACCGTCCAGCGTGACGATCTTGAAACGGTAGGAATACTTTTTAGCGATACGTGTGGCGCAGTCAAGATCACGGGCGACAACGATCCTGCCTAAAAGGTTTTGCAGGATGCCGTTATATTTCTGTTCGCAGCTGCATAATTCGGACGCTGTTCCGATAAAGCCTTCGCACTGCTCCAGTCCGTTTTCACTGAGTTCTCTGCCCTTGATGACGGACATTGGCAAAAACGTTGCCCTGCCGCCGTCATGACTTTTCAGATAGGCGATGGCTTTTTTAGCGTCTGCATCGGTCTCCGTCACGATATTCTGCATGGCAGCGCCCAAAGCGATCTCTATGGCAACGCTGTACTGCGAGGGCGTTTTGATGACTCTCGAAACAGGTCCGTGAATGCCGCTGAGCGTACCCTTTTCTTTTTCTTTCATGACGATCTTGACACTGTGGATGAAGCCCTCTAAATTCCGTTCCAGATCTTCGAGCAGCTTTGCCCTGTCATACAGTCTGCGGCTCTCGGCAAACAGTTTTTCTGCCGTTTCCTTTTGTTTGTCGCAACTTTCCTGCGTTCTGGCGACCTTGCGCTGCTTTTTCTGAAGTTCTTCTTCCTGTAACTGATACTGCGCTGCGCAGTCCCGCAGCATACCGTCATAATCCTCGATGATCTGTTTGAGCGTATTCATCTGTGAGCTTTTGGCTTTCATCGACTGAGCAATACCCTCTGCACGCTCTTTCAGTTCCTGCAAAGAGGCGCTTGCCGTCATATATTTGATTCGCTCATCACTCGACTGCTGTTTCAGCGCGGCGATCAGGTCGTTGATCTCTCCCAACTTTTCACCCGACAGCGCTTCGTCCGCTTTCAATGCGCCAAGCGATCTCTCCGCCTTTTCCAGCTCGGCTTTCTTGGCGGAAAGCTGCTTGCTGCCGTCATTGATCTTTTCCTGCTTTTCTCCGATCTCCTTTTCAAAGTTCTTGTCGGATGCCTGCAGGTCTTTTGCGGTATTTCTGATCCGCTGAATATTCTGTTCGTTATGGAGAATGTCGTTTTGCAGCACCGATATTTCAGACTTTTTGTTGTTGGCATCCTCCTCCGCATCAGCGATCTTCTGGCGCAGCGCATCCGCTTTTGCGCCGAACTGTCCCTGCTGCGTAAAGATCTCTTCGCTTTCGGACTGCACCGCTTCCAGCGCCTGTTCTACAGAACGATACTGCAAGCGCACAACGGACAGTTTATCTTCCTGCTCTCTGAGCTGTTGGGACGACTTGTCCAGCGTTTTCAGCCACAAGGCGATCTCCAGCCCTCTTTTTTCTTCCGCAAGGGTCAGGTATGCCTTTGCTTTTTCGGACTGTATCCTCAGCGGCTCTACTCTGCCCTCCAGTTCTGTCAGGATATCTCTGAGCCGCACCAGATTTTCTTCCGTTTTATCCAGCCGCCGCTCCGCCTCCGCCTTGCGGTAGCGAAAGCGTGAGATACCTGCCGCTTCTTCAAAGATCTCACGTCTGTCCTCACTTTTAGAGGATACGATCGAGTCGATCTTGCCCTGACCGATCATCGAATAGCCGTCCCTGCCAAGACCCGTATCCATAAAAAGCTCATGGATATCCTGCAAGCGGACATTGGTATTGTTGATGAGATATTCGCTGTTGCCCGAACGGTAGAAGCGTCTTGTCACCGCCACCTCATCGCCGTCATAGGGCAGCGTTCTGTCTGTATTATCGATCGAAAGCGTCACCTGCGCATAGCCTGTTTTTTTCCGCTGCTGCGTGCCGTTGAAGATCACATCCTCCATTTTGGAGCAGCGCAGCGATTTGGCGGACTGCTCGCCGAGCACCCACCGTATGGCGTCGCTGATATTGCTTTTTCCGCTTCCGTTTGGTCCCACGACCGCTGTAATACCGCTTGTAAATTCCAGCTTTGTCTTATCAGGAAACGTTTTGAAGCCCTGTAATTCCAATGACTTTAGTTTCATTCTTCCCTCTCCCGAAATAGCGGAGCTTTCTGTCACAGCTCCTCCAAAGGCTCAGCCCTTGGGACAGATACCGCAGAAGATTTCCTCCCTTCTGCTCATAGTGATCTGCTGCAAAAGCAGCCTGCCCTCATGTCCGGGCATTCAAAGCATCCATTGCCCTGACCTCATATTTGCCAAGAGATCCATCCTGACATATCTTAGCGCAAACGCCCATTTCTTTCAGGCGCAGGACATTTCTCTTTTGCTGCCCGACAAATTTTGATACGGATGACGGATGCACCCGAAAGACGACTGTGCCGCTGCATAGCTTCTTTGTTTCAAGCTCACGCAGCGTATTCCGAAAAAGGATCTCTCCTTCGCACAGCTCACGCAGGGCAGGATGAAATACGCCTGCTGTCATATTCCGGCGCAGACTGTCGCTGTCGTGCAGTCCGAGCCGTATCACACGGATCTGCCGCTCTTCAAAGAATTGCAGCAGTTCTGCACAAAGCACGACCGTTTCCGTAAGTGTGGGCGGTATGTACTTTCCTTCCCGAAACAAACGGTCAAGCAGCGTACCTTTCAGCACGACTGTCGGATAGATCCTCACTGTGTCGGGTCTGAGCTTTGCAAGCATGGCGGCTGTCTGCCTGTCAAGCTCTGCACTGCTCTGATAAAGCCCCGTCATCATCTGCAGTCCGAGTGAAAAGCCGTATGTGCGGATCAGATCTGACGCCCTTGTCACATCTTCTGCCGTATGACCTCGGAGATTTGCCTGCAATACCTTATCAGACATACTCTGTGCGCCAAGCTCAACAGCACTGACGCCGTAATGCTTTAATATCTCTAAAATTTCTTCACTGACCGCATCGGGACGTGTTGAGATACGGATCCCTGAAAACTCTCCGCTCCACACAAACGGTGCCGCCGCTTTCAGCAGTTCTTCCATATAGCGCCGATCAATGGCGGTAAAGCTGCCGCCGAAAAAAGCGATCTCCGCATTTTTCGTGTTTTCTTTCAGCGAGTTTCGCGCCGTCAGCACCGCATCTCTGACATCCTGCGCCGTCGGCTGCGTCTGCTGACCCGTGATCTGACGCTGATCGCAAAAGCTGCAGGCATGGGTACAGCCGTTATGCGGCACAAAAACCGCTACATTTGCGTGTTTCAATAGCCCATCAGCTCCAGTGCTTCTCTTGCCGCCTGCTGTTCGGCTTCCTTTTTGCTTCTGCCGCCGCCTTTTCCGATCACATTATGATTCAAGTGGACTTCCACCGTAAAGTGCTTGTCGTGGTCGGGTCCTTCTTCCCCTGTCAGAACATAGGAAAGATGCTCTTCGGGGTTTTTCTGGATGATCTCCTGCAGCATGGTCTTGTAGTCCTTAAAGGCTCTCGGCTTCGGATTTTTGATCTCAGGCTCGATAAAGCGCAGGATAAATTTTCTTGCCTGCTCCATTCCGCCGTCTAAGTAGATAGATGCGATGATCGCTTCAAAAGCGTCTGCTAAGATGGAAGGTCTTTCGTTGCCTTTGAGGTTCTTTTCCCCTCGACTCAGTTTCAGACAATTCCCCACTTTCAGTGCCTTTGAAAAACGGCACAAGCTTTTTTCGCACACCAGCGCCGCTCTCAGTTTTGAAAGATCACCTTCGGGCAGATCGGGGCAGTTGCGGTAGATGTAATCCGACACCACCACGCTCAAAACGGAATCGCCCAAAAATTCCAGCCGCTCATTGCTTTTTGTACCGTGTCTGACCTCGTTTGCATAAGAGGAATGGGTCAGCGCATTATCAAGATAGTCGATTTTTTTGTATTGGTAACCGATCCTGCTTTCCAGCTCTTTCAATTGTGTATGTTCCAGCATCAGTCCGTCTTCTCCTCTTTTTCTTCTTTCAGCTTTGCAAGACGATCGGCGATCTTTCCTGTCACATCCGAGTTGATAAAGTCGATCACCGATCTCATCGAGGTAACGATCGTTTCCGCCTTTGCGCTGCCGTGGGTTTTCAGTACAGGCTTAGCAGAACCCATCACAGGCGCTGCGCCGTACTGGTTATAGTCAAAATACTGTTTCAGTTCATAGATATCTTTTTTGATCATCAGCGCCGCTAATTTTGTTTTGGCATTCTTCATGAACATCTCCTTGATCTTCTTCATCAGTTCCTTGGCAACGCCCTCATACATCTTGATGATGATATTGCCCGTAAAGCCGTCCGCAACGATCACATCACACGCTCCTGCAGGGAAGTCTCTTGCTTCCATGTTGCCGATGAAGTTCAGACCCGAATTTTTCAGCAGACGAAACGCTTCATGCTGCAGCTCTCCGCCCTTGTGGTCTTCTGTTCCCACATTTGCCAGCGCCACACGGGGATTTTGGATATGCAGCACGTTTTCCATATAGACCGAACCCATTACGCCGAACTGCTGCAGCATATCGGGACGAACATCTATATTGGCGCCGCTGTCGATGAGCAGCACAGGACCGCCCGAAGACGGCATAACAGGCGCAAAGGCAGGACGCTTCACGCCCTTGATGCGCTTGACGATGAGCGTTGCTCCCATGATGAGCGCGCCGCTGTTGCCTGCGGACAGAAAGGCATCCCCTTCTCCTTTGGCAAGCAGCTGCAGACCGACTGCCATAGATGAATTTTTTTTCGATTTCATGATCTCGCCTGCTTCATCTTCCATCGAGATCCTGTCAGGCGCATCAAATATCTGCATCTCATCAAGAGAAAGATCATGTTCCTTTGCGCACTGTTCGATCAGTTCACGATTGCCCACCAGACCGATCGAAAGACCCTCGTATTGTTTCAGACAAAGTATGCATCCTTTGATAATTTCAAGAGGTGCGTTGTCGCCTCCGAATGCATCCACTAACACCTTCATATCTATAACTCCTTTATATCACTGATTCTGTCGTGTTCATACTGTTCCGAGCGGCAGCAGTTTTTCCAGCTCCTTCAGCGACCGCTCCGCATAGGCTGCCGCTTTCAGTTTTTTGTCCCTTGGCGGATCGAAAAGCGGCGGCAAGATACCGAGGTTTGCGCCCATCGGCTGAAAATCCTTTACCGAACCGTCTGCGATATACCTTGCCAGCGCACCGATCATCGTCACATCGGGCAAGGTGACCGTATCCTGTCCATGCAGGCGCAAAACAGCGTTGATGCCTGCCATCATCCCCGATGACGCAGATTCCATATAGCCTTCCACTCCTGTCATCTGTCCTGCAAAGAACAGCGACGGTTCTTCTTTCATAGAGTAGTCCGAGCACAGCACCCTCGGCGCATCGAGAAATGTATTTCGGTGCATCACGCCATAGCGCACAAATTCCGCATTACGCAAAGCAGGTATCATTCCGAAAATACGCTTCTGTTCGGGGAATTTCAGATTTGTCTGAAATCCTACCAGATTATAGAGCGTCCCCTCGGCGTTTTCATTTCTGAGCTGCACCACCGCCCACGGACGGTGACCTGTTTTCGGATCTCTGAGCCCGACAGGCTTCATCGGTCCGAACCGCAGCGTATCTTTACCCCTCTGCGCCAATATCTCAACAGGCATACACCCTTCATACACTTTCGGATTCTGCACATCCACATCATGTCTTGGCGCTCTTTCTCCGTGTACCAGCGCTTCATGAAAGGCTTCATATTCTTCTTTATTCATCGGACAGTTGATATAAGCGCTGTCGTTTCCTTTATCATAGCGGGAAGCGGCAAACGCTTTTTCCATGCAAATACTTTCCTTCGTCACGATCGGCGCAGCGGCGTCAAAGAAATGGAGCGAGCCGCCGCATTTCTCGGCGATCTTCTCTGCAAGCGCATCACTTGTCAGCGGTCCTGTCGCAGCGACCGTCACACTGTCCTTCGGAAAGTCCGTCACTTCCTCTTCGATCACTTCGATCAGCGGATGGCTGCGGATCTTTTCTGTCACAAGTCCCGAAAAAAGTTCTCTGTCGACCGCCAGCGCGCCGCCTGCCGGTACTCTGCATCGGTCGGCGCATTCTATCAGAAGTGAGCCGATCCTGCGCATTTCTTCTTTCAGCAGTCCTGCCGCACTCTCCACCCTTGCCGCTTTCAGTGAATTGGAGCATACCAGCTCACAGAGATCCGTGCTTTTGTGCGCAGGCGTCATTTTATTCGGCTTCATCTCAAACAGCCGCACAGAGATCCCCCTCTGCGCCGCCTGCCATGCCGCTTCACATCCTGCCAATCCTGCGCCCAGAACATTGATATACATCAATCCATCCGTCACCGCCTTCCTCAAAGGTCTGTCTTCCCTTATAACAAATGCTTATCCGTATTATTTTACCACATCACCGTATTGATATCAAGTCCCCACATAAACTTTCTCCCGGGAAAGCCTCGGGGAACCTTTTCTTAAGGAGAAAAGGTTCCCCGAACCCCCTCCAAAAGACCTTTTTGACTTGACTATTTGGGGTAGTTTCTTTGGCATCGCTGTCGGATGAAACTTTTCTT
>ONYV01000002.1 GCA_900322105.1 uncultured Eubacteriales bacterium
GTCAACATTCTTGGCAAGTTCCATGCTCTGGAAATCCGCATTGTCGGACAGTGCCAGATCAAAGCTCGGAGTAATGTCCAGCTCCGCCTTTGCGTTTTTGAAAGAAAGCTCTAAAATATGACCGCCCTTTGTCTTGTCGTCGGAAATAAAGTGGAAGTGCCAGCCGGCAGCGTTCAGACCGCTCATATAATCGGGGCAGTACAGACCGACTACGGTACCTGCGATATTTTCATAATTAAATTCACGCTGGTCGGTTTCGAGCGCTTTGTCCAGTGTTTTATACGGCTTTTCCTGTTTCAGTTCGCTGCGCACGAGCATCTTTTCAAACGTGCCGTTTACCTTGATCATATAGAACATATTCTTGCCTTTTTCGCTGACGGTCTTGTCCAGCGCAGACTTAAAGGCAGCCATGTTTTCGATCTCTGTCATATCGACAGTCACATCGCTGTCAAAGAAGGTGACGTTTGAGAAAGGAACGGTTTCGGTGTCGGCTGCTTCCTGCACGCTGCCGTCGCTGAGTGCCTGATACACCTTGCCGTCGAGGACGATCATTTCGCCGTTGACACCCTCAAACGTACCGATGCCGATATCGCCGTGAGTTTTCAGGTCGCTGACGTTTATGATGCCGTCATAATAGCCTTGCGTGAGTGACTGCAGCAGCGCCACCTGATAGATGGTCTCCGTATCCTGCACAGGCGCGGCAGGCGTTTGCGCAGGCTGCTGCGCACAGGCGGAAAGGGAAAGCAGCATGGCTGCTGCCAGCAGAACAGTTGCTCTTTTTTTCATTGTTTGATGTCTCCTTTTTTTCAGGCTGTTACGCCTGCTTTTTGATGTCTATTATATCAGCTTACAAGCGGAATGTCAAAAAGAAATGCATGAAATTTTCGACATTTCTCAGAGGATGATCGGGGCGAAAAAGAGACACAAAGCCCGGTGCAAAAGAGACAAGTAAGACGGTGCTTCGGAAGTTTCCGAGGAAGTCTATTGCAAAAGCTAAAAATAGCGGCTATAATAAATGGTGTAATGGCATACAGCAGCCATGACAGACGGCTGCGGTCTATACTGACACATATCTATTCAACGATCCGAATATTTACAAGGAGATGATCGCTATGCAGCAGATGCGGCTTTATGACACACTTTCGGTCGACTTTCCCGATGACATGAAATTGATGAGCAGAGCGGAGCTTGACACCTACTTTGGCAGAAACCGTGACCGCTACGGCTTTATCAACAAAGAGGATCATATGATCCTGACGTGGACAAGACAAAAAGGGCTGCTTTCTTTTCTGACAGACGCAAGATCGGTGGTGAACGGCGCTTATCAGACGATGAAGCACAATCTGCCCGAATTTCAAAAGGAAGCGGAAACGGAAATGACCGTTGCAGGACAAAAGGCGTGCGGCTACCGTTTTCAGTTCAAAGCAAAGAATAAGGATATATATCAGACAGGCAATGTTATGGCTTTTAAGTATCAGGGCGCTGTCTATGCCTGTGTGTTCTACACGCACACAGAGCTGTATCAGAAGAATTACCCGATCTATGAAGACGTTCTGAGATCTGCTCAATTCTGAATGTCAGAAACAGCGTTTTTGTAAAGTATATATCCTGCCGCAGAAAAAAGCACCCGAAGATATCTTTCGGGTGCTTTTTTGTGTGTGATCGGAACGAGATATTATGCTGCATTCGGAACAGACGGTTCGTCTGCGCTGACAAAGCTCGTCTTGACAGCCTTGTCGCCGTAGATGGTCGCAAAATCATTTTTCATGGAAACGGTCTCAAAACCTAATTTTTTGCAGTCCTCCGCAAAGGAAGCCGCAACGTCCGGCTTGCCGTAATCGCGCTCTGTGTCGTCACAAAGCAGCATATAGGCTTTGCCGCCGTTCTGAACGGTGTATTCACCCATAGCAAGGTCGCCGCTGCTGTTGCCGAAAGCGATGATGGGTTTCTGACCGATAAAGTTTACGATGCTGACGACCTTGCCCATTTTCAAGTTCTTGAAGGTCATATCACCGCCATAGATCACCTTGTCGCTTTCCTGATAGGTATAATCTCTTGCGGCTGTATCGCCCTGACCGGGCGCTGTCAGAGAGAACTGTGTGCCGATGATCTGATATGGCGGCACCCACTGACCGATGATGTCTTTCCAAAGTTCTCTGAGCATATTGGTCTCTGCGCCGCTGACGACAAATACCTTGAAATCGTTTTCGGAGAGGTACTGTATCATGGATACCATCGGGCGGTAGTATCCGTCTGCGTATGTCATTCCGTCAAAGCCTGCTGCCGGTTTTTGCAGGAACTTGTGGAAATACTCTCTCATCTCTTCCACGGTAAAGCCCTTGAAGGCGTCTGCTAAGATCAGACCGGAAGAACGGGGCGCTTTTGGCGCTTCTTCGCCGCTGAGGAGCGCTTTTTCAAGAGCGGTGACATATTCCTTGTCCTCGGCAGGCGCATTGTAGGTGTCGTCATGCGCCACACGCTCTATCATCAGGCACTGGTCGATATAGGTCGGGAACAGTTCGCCGAACAGAGTGCCGTCCGAATCAAATACGGCGATCCTGTCTTCAGGCGCAACGTATTTGTCGGAGCTTTCGTCTGTGACGGCTGCCACATAATCCTTGACAGACTTTGCAACAGCGGAATCGTCTGTCCAGTACTCCAATTTCGGAGCGGCTTTTTCAGGCTCGGCGTCAGATGTTTTAACGGACGTTTCGTCAGAGGCGGCAGCGATAGACGTGTCGGATGCGGTGTCTTTGGCAGGTTCTGTTTTTGCTGTGCTGCAGGCGGATGCCGAAAGCATCAGGCACATGGCAGCGACCAGCGCAAATAATCTTTTTTTCATGATAAAAAATCTCCCTTCGTATTTCACGTTTGATATTTGTACAGCGTGTTTCGTGTTTTTGGAAAACGCTGTAAAGTGCGCCCCACAGCGGACTTTTTCATTTTTAACCTCCTTCTTTTTTCTTTCATATTATAGATGATTGAAAACAGAATTACAATAACCAATCGGAAAGTTTTTTTGACGCATTCAAAACCCCCGAATACATCAAAAGGTCAGCTTGTAAAATAGGGGGAGGGGTGGTACAATATATAGAAAAACGCAAAGGATGTTGAGAACATGGACGAGAGCTTATGGAATGAACTGATGCAGGCGGCGTTTCGGTTTGATCCGGACAGACTGTGGAAAAGCGGGATCGCTGTGCTGCTGATGATAGCGGTGCTGATCGCAATGCGCGTTGCTTTTAAGGCGTTCAAAAAACGGTCGCACATCGGCAGTGACGTGAAAAAGTACCATTTCTTTCTGACTGCCTACCGCATTATGAAAGTGTTTGTCATCATCACGGCAGTGATGGGCATTCTGAGCATCAACGGCGTCAATGTCACCTCATTTTCGATGCTGTTCGGTGTGTTCGCCGCCATGATCGTGTTCGCCGTCAAGGATTCCTTTCAGGATATTTTCGCAGGCTTTACCATTATGCTGGATAAGTATTTCAGCGTGGGCGATGCGGTGGAATATGAAGGGAAAGACGGCGTGGTGGTGTCTTTTACGATACGCACCACAAAGATCGAATTTTTAGATGACCGTTCTGTCATGTCCATCTCGAACCGCCATATCACCAAGATCAAGAAGCTGACGCATTTGGTAGATATCGACATTCCGCTTTCCTATGAGCTGGACAGAAAGACCGCTTTTTCGGTGCTGTCGTCTGTGTGCGAAAAGATCAAAGCCATCAGCGGCATAGAGGACTGTCAGTTCAAAGGAACGCAGAGCTTTTCGGAATACGCCGTGATCTATAAGCTGCGCTTTTTCTGCGAACCGAACGACCGTCCCGATATCAGACGGGAAGTGATGAAAACGATACAGGACGGACTGAATGAAGCGGAGATCCGTATCCCCTACCGTCAGATCGAGATCCGTACATACGATCAAGGTCACATTCAGCAGTGAGCGTTTTCAGAAACGTTACCTTTGTAAAAAAACTGTAAACGCTCTTGCCCAAATAATTGCCAAAACTCACTTTACAAAATATACCAAATGACTATATAATAATAGCACAGCAATAGCACAGCGCACCACCCTCATATTACTTTCAAAACAAAGCAAAGGAGTTAAAAACGATGAAAAGAACCATACTCATAATGTTAGCAGCACTGCTTTGCGTCAGCAGCCTTGCAGGATGCAGCAGCAGTCAGCAGACTTCTTCCCCTGCTTCACAGACTGCTTCCGAAACGTCCGTTCCTGTCAAGGACGACGAGCCTTCCAAAGCGGAAACACCGTCCTCTGCCGATACGCAGTCTTCTGAAGAAACACCTGCCCCACAGCCTTCAAAGCAGGAACAGCCGTCTGAAGAAGCGTCCGAGGACGACACAGAAGTAACGGAGGAAAACGGCGTTATCGTTGTGCATCAGAACGGTCATTACAGAGCGCTGGAGCTGTTTGGCGGCGGCACGGGCAACGCTTATGTGTCAGCCCTCACTGAACTGCGCTCTCAGCTTGACGGCAGCATCCGCATCTATTCTATGATCGACCCTCTGCCGTGCGCTTTCTATCTGCCCGAGGAATACAGCGAATATTCTGTCGATCAGAAGGAGAGCTTTGACGATATCGCGTCCCGTCTGGACAGCGGCATCACGACCGTAGACGCATATTCTGCGCTGCAGCAGCATACCTCCGAAAACATCTACTGCCGCACCGACCACCACTGGATGCCGCTCGGCGCTTTTTATGCCGCAGAAGCCTTTGCAGGCGCTGCAGGCGTTCCTTTCAAGTCCCTTGACACCTTCCGTTCGGAAACCATTCCCGGCTTTGTCGGAACGATGTATGCGTTTACAGACGGCGATATCAATATCAAAAACGATCCCGAAGATTTTATCTACTATGTCCCCGACAACTATCCCGACTGCAAGACCGATTTCTATGATACCTCCTTCAATTTCGATTATACAGGCAGCTACTTCAAGGAAGTCGGTGATCCGCAGTCCAACGCTTACCTGACCTTTTTCGGCGGCGATGAACAGATCGTGAAGATCCGCACAAATGTCAAAAACGGCAGAAAACTCATGGTCGTCAAGGACAGCTACGGCAATGCCATCCCCGGCAACCTGATGAATTCCTTTGAAGAGATCTATATTGCCGATATGCGGTATTTTAATCCGAATTTAGTGGATTTCATCAACACGATGGGCGTCACGGACGTACTCTTTACGATGGCGACCTTCTCAGCCTTCGGCGCCAATGCCGACAACCTGTCCGAGATGATCTCTCAGGCAAAGGGCAATGAGATCGTTGACCATTATGCAGACTAAGGCTCCCCTGCATAAAGCAAGCCTTTCGGCTTAGCAAACGAAGTGAGCGTAAGCGGGGGTAGTTGACGCCTGACAGTCTGTACGCTGCAAGGCTCAGCTTTCAGGACGGTACGGCTGTCACGGGGCTGATCGTTGCCGTGGTGTGTATTGCGGTGTTTACGTATCTTACTGTTTTTATGGTCAATAAACGGGATATCAAATAACATATACAAAATCACTGAAAAAATGCCGCAAAATTCTATGCTTTTTATAGAAAAGGTGTTGTTTTGCTATTGACAGCGGCAGAAAAACATGATAATATATATTCAACGAGTTAATTACTATAGTAATTAACAAATAACAAGAGGACGTGATCGCCATGCATCGTACAAGAAAAAGACCGTCAAGCCCTGTTTTGCTGATCGCTTTTTTGGCAAGCGTTGTGTTGGTCGGCGTTTTTACCTTTTCCCTTGCATCCGAAGGCAAACTGAATCTGTTTGCCGAACGTCCTTCTGATATGACACCATATATCAGTTATGAAAGCTGAACATATACTGCTTTTGACAAGGAGGTATCATTATGAATAACAATCAGCCAAGAACAAATTACGGAGGTTCTTTCTTCCGGGCAAATCCTGTGATGAACCGTGTCACAAAGATCACCGAACGAGGCGCAGAGGGCAGCCGTGCCGGCTACGGCGGCGTTGCGATGAAAACAGGATTCTTCCTGCTGATGACCGTTGTCGGTGTGATCGGATATTTAGTTGCTCAGATCACGGTCTTTCAGTATCAGCCGCAGATCGAAGGTTTGAATTACAAAGGCTTTGAGTTTGCGCTCTCCATGCCGCAGGCGATGACGCTGGGCGCTGCAGCAATCGTTGCGATCGTTGCGCAGCTGTTAGCCGCATTTGTTCCCGTAACGATCCCCGTGACGGGTACAATCTATTCGCTTTCTCAGGGCGTGATCATTTCCTGTCTGGTCTTTACCATTCTCGGCGGCAAAAATCATATGGAGCATCTCGGATTGCTGGCACTTGCCATCACCATTATCGTTGTCGTCACTATGGCATTTCTTTATGCCAAAGGCATCATCAAAGTCACGCAGAAGTTCAGGACGATCCTGACAACGCTGGCGCTCTCTATGCTGGGCATTTCGCTCGTTTCTCTGATCTGTGCCTTTATCCCCGGCGTCAATGTGTTCGTTCACAGCATTCTCGGCAATTTCTGGGTATCCATCGGTCTTGCGCTGCTCTCTATCATCATAACCACCTTGTTTATGATCTCTGAATTTGCCGCTGTAACGCAAATGGTTGAGAATCAGGTGCCGTCAAAATATGAATGGAACGCCGCATTCGGTCTGGCATTCTCCATCCTGTGGCTCTACGTTAAGATCCTGGATATCATCATCCAGATCGTCGGACGCTCCAACCGCAGCAGCGGCGGCAGAAGCAGATAACACGCTTACTCCATCACCAACCTTTCAAATAACAAAAACCGGCTGCTTCCTGTCACAAGGCGGCAGTCGGTTTTTGTTGTTGTGTGAAGCACTGCTATGTGCTTTTTCGTTTCAGTGTTTTGAGAAAGGCTTTTTGTTCATCGGTGATCCTGCGGCTTTCGATCGCTTTTTGCAGCGCTTTATTGTGCGTCCATGTGTCGAGCCTGTGCTTTAGCAGATAGGGCAGTACAGCGTCATACTGCTTTGCCAAAAGGGTCGCAAAATACCACGCTGTCATCATCCTGACATAATAATCGTCTGAGCATACACGGCAGACTTTTTCGGGATAGGCGGGAGAAAAATCCTCGTCTGAAAAATGCTGCATCAGCATCCCGATGCCGAAACGGACGGTGTACGGATGGTCGCTGCTCAGAAAACGGTCGATATACATCAGCAGCTCTGCCTTGTGCTTTCGGAACACCTTCGGAGAAAGCTGGTCGCAGGTCGCCCAGTTGTCGATATAGGGCAGGAAGTTTTGCAGCTCACGGATACAAACATCAAAATCCTTCATCTCCGACAGAATGAATGCGTGGAGCTGGTTTTCATCAAAGGTGCTGTGCGGCAGGGACGAAAGAAATGCGCCGATATCCTCTCTTTTGGCATAGTCTTTGGCAAGCAGACGCAGCTGCGGCGTTCTGACGCCGATGAACCGTTCCTTTTTGATATTCGGTATCAGCGCGCTTTGAAAGTCCCGATAGGGGATATCCTGAAAGTTATGGAGTGTTTTCAGTATTTCTTCCTGAATCATCAGCATCTCCCTCCTGCGCTTCGGCTTCAAGGTCTTCTTTGAACTCACGGTTCATATCGGGATAGGCGGAGAGCATCGGCTCTAATTGTTTGCCTTTTCTGCGGTCGAAATAGTTTTTGGTAATCTTTGCCACCAGACCGCTGAGCGCGACAAGACAGATCAGGTTCGGCACTGCCATCAGTCCGTTGAAGGTGTCGTCGATCGCCCAGATCAAATCGGAGTGGATGGTGGCGGATACGGCGATGAGCAGGATATAGATCACCTTGAACGCTTTTACGATGATGTTCCGTTTCTTTTCGGAAATGCCGCCGAAACAGAACTCCACTGCCTTTTCGCCGTAGTAGGACCATGCGATGATGGTCGTGAAGGCGAACAGCGGCAGGATGATGGAAAATACGATCACGCCGAAATTGCCGAAGTTGTTGGAGAACATTGCCATAGACATGGCGGAGTCGTTCATATCGGATGAGAGTTTGTCAAGATCAAAAGTCGTGAGGAAGGTAAGGGAAGTGAGAGTGCAGATGATGAAGGTGTCGAAAAATACTTGAAAAATGCCCCAGAGTCCCTGCTTGACAGGTTCTTTGGTCTCAGAGGCGGAGTGCGCGATCACCGAAGAGCCGAGTCCTGCTTCGTTGGAGAACACACCTCTTGCCATGCCTTTTTTGATGACCTGCGCAAAGGAGTAGCCAAGGATACCGCCGCCTGCCGCCTGAAAGTTAAAGGCTTTTTCAAAGATCAGCCCGAATGCTTTCGGGATGTTGCCGATGTGCATACAGATAGCGATCAGCGCCATGATGATGAACAGCAGCGACATAAAGGGAACGAGCATAGACGTTACCCTGCCGATGCGCTGAATGCCGCCGATGATGATGACTGCGGCAACGATGGCAACGATGATACCCACAGAGAGCTTCACGATCTCTGCATCCGGTCCTGCTCCCGAAAAGGCTTCCGAGATCGTGCCGGAGATCTTGTTTGTCTGAACGCCGCTCATGCCGATGGCGGCAAACACACAGAAGATCGCCGCGCAATATGCCAGCCATTTCCATTTCAGACCGTATGCGATATAATAAAACGAACCGCCCGAAAGATTGCCGTGCTTGTCCTTTTTGCGGAAATACAGTCCCAGCACGTTTTCGGAATAGTTCGTCACCATGCCGAAAAACGCCGAGATCCACATCCAGAAGACAGCGCCCGGACCTCCTGTCAGGATCGCCGATACCACGCCGATGATATTTCCTGTGCCGACCGTACCCGAGATCGCAGTAGAGAAGGCTTCAAACTGCGACACGGCGTTGAGCTTTGCTTTGCCCGAACGGGTCTTTTTCTTGCCAAGACTTTTGACAGCAGGCACGATCGTTGTATTGAGCGATTCCCCGAATTTGCGCACCTGCAAAAATTTTGTCCGTATCGTCAGCAAGATCCCTGTGCCGAGGATCAGAATGATCACAGGCCATCCCCAGACGATATCGTTGAGGACGTTATTGATATTTTCTATTCCCGACAGTATTTGTTCCCACATCTTTTTTCCTCCTGTGCCGGTTTTATGGATGATACCCTACTATCCTACCATATTTATTCGGTGCATTCAAGAATTATTATTAGACTTTCTCGGAAACTTCCGAAGCACCGTCTTACTTGTCTCTTTTGCACCGGACTTTGTGTCTCTCCCTTGCATGACACCAAGCAGTGCTGCACTCGAGACGCTTTTTCCGGCACAAAATATTCTGCGTCATACGGCACTTCTCCGGTTCCCGAGGAAGTCTATTGAACTTTGAAACGAACAAAGCGGCAGGCTTTTGTCATACAAAAATTGCGTGATACAGACATTCGTGAAAAAAGTGAAAATCCGAAGTTTGAGTTCGATAGCTGAAACATTTTTTCAAGATCACATGGCAGCACTTTTGTGAAAAAACCGCCTATATGCGTCCTTTTCTGGTTAAATTAACATGATTTTTTGTGTATTTTGTCAATAAATCGCTTGAAATTTTTCGGAAGATGTGGTATCTTATAAGTGTAGGCAGATAATGCTTATGCTGAGATATTCAGATGCGGTTTCAAATTTGAAATATAAAACAAACAATGTCAGCCTTTTCTACATAAATAATGCCTTCGGCGGCTTTTGCTGCGCTTTCTTAACTTGGGAAGCGTGCGCCGCTTTTTGGGCTTTTGTGGCGGAATGCGGCATGATATCAGGGATACGGGGAACTTTTTGGAAATATCATACTGTTTTTCCATATATTTGTCTCTGAGTTTTACTGTTTCTCACAGTTTACAAATATCCCGAAATGTTTTATAATACTCAGTATAGCGTAGCGCTTATAAATACATAGAAAAAAAGGAAGGGAAAGTATGAGATACGAAGATCATTTTAACACCTGCAATATCAAGAGAAAGTTTCCTGAATGGGCAAAGGTAGACCGTGAGATCAACGGACTGCCGATCTACAACATGAATATTTTTGATAATATTATGACCTTCAATCAGGATAACCTGGACGGCGATGCGTTCCATTATTTCGGAACGAAGATCACTTACGGCGAGATGCCTGCGCTCAGAGATGCTTATGCAAGAGGTCTGAAAATGGCAGGCGTTAAGGACGGGGACGTTGTGACCATCTGCTTGCCCGTCAGCATTGAGAATACCATGCTGCTGTTTGCTGTCAACTTCCTCAATGCGATCAGCAATAATGTAAACTTCCTCTACCTCAAGCACGATTTCCTGACATATACTCAGGAGAAGAACTCCAAGATCATCATCACCCTTGATGCGTTCCTGCCCTATTTTGTCGATCACCTCGAAAACAGCGGCGTTGAAAAAGTTATCGTGATGAGCCTTGATGACTATCTCCCCGAAAAGCGCAAGGGTCTGTTTATGGATACCTCCGAAATGCCCAAGAAGATGCAGGAAGTGTTCAACATTGAACAGATCATGCAGTGCCTGATGAATCTTGACAAGATCAAGGGCGTTGAGTTTATCAAGCTCGATGAGCTGAAAAAAGCAGGCGAAAAGAGCGATCTGCCGCTGCCCTACGGTCCGACGAACCTTGACCGTGATATCAGCTACTACTACACCAGCGGTACAACAGGAAAGCCGAAATGCGTTGTGTATAAGGAGTATTCCCTGAACGCTTATGTAGAGCTTCATGCAGGTCTGGATACAAAAAACTATGTCGGTGAGCGCAATTTCCAGTGCATTCCGCTGACACATATGACCGGTGAGCGTGTTTGTACGATCATGCCGCTGGCAAGAGGCGGTATCCTCGTTCCTCAGCCGATCTATAACAACAATACTTTTGCCCGTGACCTTGCCGCTTCCAAGTGCAACTGCGTTGTGGCAACGGCAAGCTTCTATATGAGAGCCGTAAAGCAGGGCGTTCTGGGTCCTGATGCTCTCAAGAACCTGACAAGACCTGCTTCCGGCGGCGAACCGATCACCACCAGCGCCGTTAAGAAGGTCGACAAGTGGCTGCGCGCCAACGGCTGCAACGTCCGCTACTCTCTCGGCGGCGGCGCAAGCGAAGAAGGCGGCGCAACACTTCTGACATACTTCATGGACGAAGAAACCAAGACCAACGAAACAGGCAAGCCGCTGGAGCCTCATATCCATGTTAAATTGGTGGACGATGAAGGCAACCTCATCACCGAAAACGAAGTGCTGGGCAATCTCCACGCAACCAGCCCTGCGGCTGCTGACCGTTACCTTGATAACCCCGAGGCTACCGCTGCAAGATGGTATTACGATGAGAACGGCGTAAAATGGGGCGTAACAGGCGATATCGCTGTCCGCCATGCAGACGGTTCTTACAACATTCTCGGCAGAGAGTCCGATTCCTATATCGACGAAAACGGCAAGAAAGTCTACCTCTTCCAGATTGAGTATTCTCTTGATGAAAACGATCCGATCCTTGAGTGGGAAATCAGCGCTTTCAAGAATGAATGCGGCGGTCACGATGTGGTCGGTCAGATCATCCTTGACCCCAACTGCACCACACCCAAAAACGAACTGGTCGACTACTTCTGCAAGAAGTATAAGCTCGACGCCATCAAGTTCTATCAGGAATTTGAGCTTGGTGAGATCACCAGCAAGCGTGACTTTGTGCTGCTTGCTCATGACTACAAGGGTTATGTTTCTCCGTGTGATGCAAACCATCACTACCTTGTGGACTATTCCGAGGATGGAACGACCACCAGAAGAAAGATCGGCATCATCCATTATCAGTATTGATCAGCTGATATGCCGAAAGAAAGCGGCGGTTTAACGGATGCTTTCAAAACGGCAATATACAAACGGCTATGATGATCCTTCCGCATGACTTGCTCTGTCGGCTGTCCGAAGAAGCTGCACGCTTCGGCAGACGGAACGGGCTGTTCTGCGGAAAGATCTTTATGTCAATAGCAAAACTTTTTAAGGAGGTCATCATCCAATGAAATTGAGAAAAATCCTGGCGATCGCATTGTCTGCCCTGATGGTCGGCGGCACAGCTTCTTTCGCAGCTTCTGCTCAGGAAGTTAAGACGGAAAAGACCTACAACTATGTTGCTCTGGGCGACAGCATCGCAGCAGGCTATGGACTCGGCAAAGACAAGGGTCTGGCAAATGATCCCGCTCTGATTCTCAGCGACAAACTGATCGCAAACCCTGTCAAGGAAGCGTATGCAGCAGTATTCGGCACCTATCTTCAGGAAAGAGCAGAAGGTAAGGGCGTAACTGTCAACGCCACCAACCTTTCTACCACTGCTTATCGTGCAGAAGACGTGGCAGAAACCATTCTGACAGAAGGTTATAAGGGCGGCATTGCAACCTGGATCTTTGAAACCTTCAATGGCGAAGGCTCAAGCCAGGTTCTGGTTCCTTATCACGATATCTTTGCAAAGTATCTGCCTGAAGCAGATCTCGTCAGCATCCAGCTCGGCGGCAACGACATCATCATGGGCGTTCTGTCTCCGATCCTTGTGGACGGCGACAACCCGATCCTGCAGGCAGCCGGTCTTTCTATGGCGCTGACACTGTTCGGCTATGATCCGAAGCTCGCTCTCGGCGCAGGTCTGAAGAAACTTGAAGCAAGCAAGGACGAGATCACAAAGGATCAGCTGATGGAAGCTGCTGCTTATGTATCCAACGTTGTTGCAAATTCTGACGCTTATGTTGAGAACGCAGCAGGAAACGTACAGAAGGTCGTAGACGCTGTTAAGACTGTCAATGAGAACGCTGAGATCGCTCTGATCGGTATGTTCAACCCCTATGGCAATTCTCTTGAATATCAGGGTCAGTACCGTGACGCTGCTTATGTTTTCTCTGCCATCGTCACAAGA
The DNA here is from genome assembly GCA_900322105.1 of uncultured Eubacteriales bacterium. Lineage (GTDB taxonomy): Bacteria > Bacillota > Clostridia > Oscillospirales > Acutalibacteraceae > UBA1213. The sequence continues at coordinate 12,843 of ONYV01000002.1, forward strand.
GCAGCTAACGAGCTTTGCGCAGCTCCTGAAGAAGAAACCACAGAGCCTGAAGAGCCTGTCGAAGAGATCACAGAGCCCGAAAGCATCAGCTATGAGAAGACCATTGAGCTGAAAGTCGACCTGACAAAGGTAAAGAGCATGATCGCTGTTATGAAGCAGATCAAGGAAAATGCAAAAGCAGGTCTCAGCACCATGTTGAAGACCATCTATGATGCATATTCTGCTAAGCTCAACGCTCTGATGAAGATCGTTGCTGAAGAATCCGCTTATTCTGTACAGTATATGCTGCTCGGCAAGGGCTGCGAAGCTCAGATGCTCTACCTCAACGAGCTGCTTGAAGAAATGGCTGAAACAAACGACGCAACTTTTGTTGACGTCTACTACGGTGTCAGCAACGAGCAGAACCTCGATCCTCATCCGCTGGCGTCCGGTCACAAAGAGATCGCTGACGTGATGAACGACGTTCTCTTTGACCTGACTGAAGCACAGATCGATGAGATCGCAGGCGGCGAAGAGGAACTTCAGCCTCTCGTAAACAACTCCACCATCAGCAAGACAGAGATCAAGCTGGGCGAAAAGCTCAAGATCCGTGCGGTTGCTGAAGGCGGCGCAGGCGACTATCAGTACGAAGTCTACTACAAGAAGGCAAATTCTGCTAAGTGGTCAAGAGTACATGATTACAGCTACCTCTATGCTTTCAACATCACCCCTGCTACTGCTACTCAGTATGAGGTCCGTATCAATGTTAAGGACAAGAACGGTGAAGTTGAAACAAAGATCCTGACATTTGATGTCGTAAAGTAATGATCCCTGAATAATTCCACGGATGCGGATAGGTCTTTTGCCCTGTCCGCATTTGTGCGCTTTCATTTCACAAAGTGCATAAAGCCAATATAGCGTCATCCTTGCGTGCCAAATCTAAAATAGACTTCTTCGGTTTCCGAGGAAGTCTGATGAATAAAAAACTGGAGGATAACCATGAAACTTCGTAGAATTCTATCAGTAATACTGACATCGGCAATAATCGCAGGAACTGCTGTGACAGCAGCGTCTGCAAAAACAGAAACCACAGAAAAAACTTACAACTATGTCGCACTCGGCGACAGTATCGGCGCAGGATACGGACTGTCTGCAAGCGGCGGAGATATGGCGCATGAGCGCTCTTTCGTCATTACGGAAGACCTGCTCGCTAACCCCATCGAAGGCGCATATCCTGCTGTTTTCGGTTCTTATCTGAAAGAGCTTGGACAGGAAAAAGGCATTGATGTCAATGCTACCAACCTTTGCGCGACCGCTTATCGTGCAGAGGATGTGGAAAAGACCATTACAACAGAAGGCTATCAGGGTGAAGTGGCGCTGATGGCAATGAGAATGATGTTCGGCAAAGACGGCGGCAGCAGCATTCTGAAACCGTATCACGAGATTTTCAACCGATATCTTTCAGAAGCAGACCTCGTAAGCATTCAGCTCGGCGGCAACGATATTATGATGAGCGTCCTCATTCCGCTGATCCTTGACAGTTCTAACCCCGTGACGCAGGCGCTCAGCATATCTGCCATTATGCTCATCGTCGGCTATGACAAACAGACCGCTCTGGGCGCAGGCATGACGATCCTGAACAACAACAAGGACAAGATCACCTCTGATATGCTGATCGAAGCGATGGAAACTTTCCTTTCCATCACCGAAAACATCGACCAATATGTTGATACAGCCGCTGAAAACGTGAAGAAGGTCGTAGAGGCTGTCAGAGCGATCAACGACAGCACCAAGATCGCCGTGATGGGTATGTTCAACCCCTACGGCAACTCTAACGAATGCGACGGAAGAACCTATACAGTCGCAAGCGTTGCCACAAGCATTATCAGCAGAGTGCTGGAACTGGTGAAAGAGGAAACCGAAGCAGCAGCGGAAGAAGAGAGCGTCAAGGAAGTTAAACTGCTGTCAGTGGATGATGCGCAGGATCAGATGGACAATTTCAGAGAGCTGCTTGCCAAAGCGCAGGACATTCGGGCGATTATGGATCGGCTCAAGCAGAACGCAAAGGCAGGTCTGATGAAGATCTGGGAAGCACTGTATGATATGTATCAGGATCAGCTCGATAAACTGATGGTCATTCTGAAAGAAGAACTGTCCTATCCGATACAGTACCTTTTTGCGGGTCAGACGATCGACCCTGCGTTGAAGTCGCTCAACGAAAAGCTGACCGTCGTGGCAGATGAGACCGATTCTGTCTATGTCGATGTGTATGATATCAGCAACGAAAACAATCTTGATCCTCACCCAATGGCGCAGGGTCACAAAGAGATCGCCGATCTGATGATGACGTCTTTGTCCGACACGGTCACAGCGCAGATGGATGCGCTTGCTTCTTTCAGAAACGTTTCCACTGTCAGCGCAAAACAGATCAAGCTCGGTGAAAAGGTGAAGATCCGTGGCGTAGCAAAGGGCGGCACGGGAGACTATCAGTATGCATTCTATTACAGAAAGGCATCCTCCTCCAAGTGGTCAGTGATTCACGAATTCAGCGATCTCCGTGCGGTGAACCTCACACCTGCGACCGCAAGAGATTACGAGATCCTTGTCAAGATCAAGGACGCTACGGGAACGGTAGTGACCAAGCAGATGAAGATCACCGTAACAAAATAAACAGATTCAGCTTTATCTGTAAAAACAAAAAACTGTCGGCTCATTACAGAACCGGCAGTTTTTTTGTTATGATCGCTGCGGCGGCAGGTTTTGCAAAGCCGCATTTGTATGAGACTTCCTCGGAAACCGGAGAAGTGCCGTATTACGCAGGATATTTTGTGCCGAAAAAAGCGTCTCGAGTGCAGCACTACTTGGTGTCATGCAAGGGAGAGACACTTCGCTCGGCGCAAAAGAGACAAGTAAGACGGTGCTTCGGAAGTTTCCGAGGAAGTCTGATGTTATTTATCGACTATCTTTCGTATTCTGCATACTCCATACCATAAACACAGCATCCGCCGCAGCAAAAAGCCCTGTCGAACAGCCGCAAAACTGCTCGACAGGGCTTGAAACTGCTTTGCCGATCTCATTTTTGGATATTATGACATTCATTCGTTCGGGGATACCGCACAAAAGCGCTCATGATGAAAATGCTTACTCGCCTTTTATCGTGTTGAACAGTATACTGCGGCCGCCGCCCTTGGAGTCGTTTGCGCCGCTGCGCGCGACTGCCAGAATGGTCACGAACAACAGATCAAGGTTCTTTTCTTTTGTATAGACACGATAAAAACCTCTGACGGGAATTTTTGAAGCGACCTTGTGTTTTTCTTCGTCCTCCTCATGCACATACTGACTGGTGCTTTCCATATGGGCGATCTCAATGTCGTTGCGGCAGATGTTGTATGCGCCGACAAGGACTTTTCCTGATGCAAACCTCGATGTGATCGTGATGCCGTTTCTTTTGAGGTGCTTCCAGATATCTTCGCCGTCCAGTTTGAAAGTGTAGTGATTGTCAAGAATCAGGCTGTTCCAGTCGGTTTCTTCCTGCTGTCCCACCAAATGCTCGGTGGTCTTGTTTTTTGTGTGGTCGATGAAATCAAAACGGTAAGGTGTTGCAACAGCAAATTTCGTCATCTTAGCTTCATACAGCACCTTGCGGTTCTTATCTTCAAGGCGGTGTCCGTATTTCGGCGTGCCGACATCTGTGATAAAATACAGTTCCCGTTCTTCTTCACCCTGCTCAGAGGGAGCATAGACGGTTTCGCCCTGCGTTTCCTTGAGCTTTTTGACAGACACTTTCTGCACGATCGTGCTGACAATGACGATCGCAAGGATCGCACCGCCTGCGATGATGAGATAAATGCCAAAGCCGAAGCCCGAATGGATCGTTCCGGGGTTCTTCGGGTCGTACTGCACTTCAACCGTTGTGCCTACCGCATAGTTTGGCGCGTCAGTATCCAGACGGGCGGTATATTCCTTGCCGTTTACCGTATACTTTACCATGATAATGCGGTTTGGCGTACTTCCTTCTTCAGGAATGTCATCAGGGTCATCCTGAATGGATACGATCGTTGCCGTTGTCTTTTCAAATCCTGCCGACTGGAAAAAAGTAAACCAGATACCGGCGATCAGCGCAATAGCGGCTAAGACAGAAGCAAATATCTTTAAGCCCGGACCTTTGAAAGAAAACATAAAACCCTCTCCTTTTTTGAAATGATACAATAGACTTCCTTGGGAACCGGAGAAGTGCCGTATTACGCAGGATATTTTGTGCCGTAAAAAGTGTCTCGAGTGCAGCACTGCTTGGTGTCATGCAAGGGAGAGACACTTCGCTTGGTGCAGAAGAGACAAGTAAGACGGTGCTTCGGAAGTTTCCGAGGAAGTCTGATAGATACATCTACAGCCCGACCGCCGTTCGGCCTCGGTTACTGTTCAGTCCCTATCGCCGTTCAGACAGCCGCAAAGCCGTGTCCGACATATATGGAGCCATTTTACACCAACCTTTTTTCGTGCGCCTGCGTTTGCCAAACGGCAAAACGTGACAATTTCATTGTCTCCATACTTGTTTACCTAATTATACATCTATCTTTATCGAATGTCAACTGTTTTACTGTTTTTTTCTATCTTCAACTGAAAGTGACATACTCCCGCCGCCTACGCTAACGCTTAGAGGCGGGGGCTTCTCGTTCAAGTACGGCAACCCGTACAGCTGGTGCGAGCTAACCCCGTGTG
>ONYV01000045.1 GCA_900322105.1 uncultured Eubacteriales bacterium
GCATCTCGAATCTTGTCACGTCCAGCGTCATGGAGCGTTCGGCGGAATTGGCACTGCTCAAGGCGGTCGGCGCGAAAAACGGACAAGTCACCCGACTGGTGCTGACGGAAATTCTGCTGACGGCGGTGTTAGGAGCGGCGGCAGGGTACTTCCTCGGGTGCGGCTTTGCACAGATCATCGGCAAGACGGTGTTCTCATCCTCCATTGAGATGAGCGGCATGGTCGCCTTTGTGGTCGGAGTGCTGATCCTTGCGGTAACGCTGCTCGGAAGTATTCCTGCCATCAGGATGATACTGAGGCTGCGTCCGTCTGAAGTGCTGCATGGAGGTCATTAAGGAGAGATGAGAAGATGAATAAAAAACATCGTATGTTTGTCAGAATGGTGACGGCGTCCCTTGTCAGACGGCGTTCCCGCATGATCGTAGCACTTTTAGCGATCATGGTTGGCGCTACCATTCTTTCAGGCTTAGGTATGATATATTATGATGTGCCGCGTCAGATGAGCGCACAGTTTCGCAGCTACGGCGCAAACATTATTTTTACCCCAAAGGACGGACATGAGCTTTTTGAGGAAGAGATACAAAAAGGCATCTCTTTCTTTCCGCAGGAAGAACTGGAAGGCTATACGCCCTATCGCTATGAAAACAGCATTTATCGGGATATCCCCGTCACCATCGCAGGAACGGATCTCAGCTCTGTGCTGAAAACCAGTCCCTATTGGCACATATCGGGAGAACTGCCCAAAGAACAGGGCAGCACCCTGATCGGTAAAAAGATCGCAGAAAAGTTTGGGTTGGCTGTCGGAGAGACCATCAGCCCTGTCCATTCGTTTGAAGTGACAGACGATATGGATCTGAGCAAGATCCCTGACTATGAGATCATCACCGACCCTGCAACAGGAGAGAGATTCTGCGATCATGTTCTTGACCTGAAAATCACGGGCATTTTGGAAACAGGCGGTTCCGAGGAAGAATACCTCTATGTCAGCATTGCCGATCTGGAAGATCTGACGCTGAATAAACGCGGATATGACATCGCAGAGGTGAGCGTTGCCTCCAAACAGGATGTGCTGAAAAGCTATATCGGCAGGATCAACAGCGAAACAGAGGGGATCTCTGCAAAGCTCGTCAAGCGTGTGACAGCGTCGGAAAGTACCGTTCTGACCAAGCTCGAATCACTGGTGCTGATCGTGACGGTCGTGGTGCTGGCGCTGACGATGATCTGCGTAGCAACGACCATGACGGCGGTGATCGCTGAAAGACGAAAAGAGATCGGACTCAGAAAAGCGCTCGGCGCATCCAATGCGGGCATCATCGGAGAGTTTCTGACAGAAGGTATGGTGCTGGGCGGTGTCGGCGGCATTTTAGGCTCGATCTTCGGCTATTTCTTTGCCGATTTAGTGAGCATGAACGTGTTCAGCAGTGCGATCACCTTCCGACCGCTGCTGATACCCATCACGATCATTGCATCTGTCATCGTCACAGGACTTTCGTGCCTGATACCCATCAGAAGCGCAGTAGAGGTCGATCCTGCGCTGGTGCTCAAGGGCGAATAAAGGAGAGAAAACTATGAGCTTATTAGAGTTAAAGGATATATCAAAAATATACGGCGGACTTCATGCGCTCGATCATGTCAGCCTGACAGTTGAAAAAGGCGAATGGATCGCTATCATGGGACCTTCCGGTTCGGGTAAAAGTACGATGATGAATATCATCAGCTGTATGGATAAGCCGACAAGCGGTCAGGTGATTTTTGACGGAAAAGATATCACCAGGGAAAGCAGAAAAAAATTGACAGAGTTTCACAGAGATAAGATCGGACTGGTTTTTCAGCAATTTCATCTGGTTAATTATCTGAATGCACTTGAAAATGTTATGGTGGCGCAGTATTATCATAGTATGCCCGATGAGAAAGAAGCGCTGCAGGCGCTGGAAAGAGTCGGGCTGAAAGACAGAGCCAAACATCTTCCAAGTCAGCTTTCCGGCGGTGAACAGCAGAGGGTGTGTATTGCAAGGGCTCTGATCAATTCTCCCGAACTGATCTTAGCGGACGAGCCGACAGGAAATCTGGACGAAGCAAATGAAAATATCGTGCTGGACATCTTCCGTCAGCTCCATAAAGAAGGCACGTCACTGGTAGTCGTGACCCATGACCCCGAGGTAGGCGAGGTGGCGCAGAGGATCGTGCGCTTAGAGCATGGAAAGATCGTTTCGGACAAACGCAACGACCATTTTTCGGATAAGGAGAATTGATATGAAAACATCAAGAATCGTATTTGCATTGCTGACAGCAGCTGTTCTGACGGTTTCGGCCGCAGGATGTGCAGGCACGAAAAGCATCAGCTATCAGGACGGGACTTACAGCGGCCGCAGTTCGGATCACAAGGATGATGAGGACGGAAACGGCTCAGGTTACGGTGAAGCAGAGATCACTGTGAAAGACAATAAGATCACTGCCTGCACGTTCAAGACCTATGAACCGGACGGAACGCTCAAGGACGAGAATTACGGCGCAGAGCTGACGCAGGAAAACCGTCTGAAAGCGCAAAAGGCTGTTCAGGCAAATGAAAGGTATGCGCAGCTGGTAGTGAAGAGCGGTTCGCTGGACGGAGTCGACGCCATCAGCGGCGCAACGATATCCTATCAGGAACTGAAAGAAGCAGTCAATGACGCTTTGAAAAAAGCGGAAGCTGATACCTGACAGATCAGAAACAGCAATGACGATACAGTTTTGTGAAAGTACAGAAGCCGGAAAAACCGCAGTCTTGCTGCGTGCAGGAGAGTGAAAGATATGAAGCTGAAAACTTTGATCGGGCATTTACTGCTGACGGTATTGCTGACAGGACTGATCGTCATTTTGCCCGCAGCGCTGACATTCGGCCGGTTTCAGGCAGGAGCGTCGGCGGATGTGGTGACGGGCGCAACAGAAGAAGTACCGACCCGACCGTCAGGAGAATTTGTGGTGCTGCTGAATCGTGACCTCCATCAGGAGAGCCTTGCACAGTGGCAGTCCTTTTTCCGTGACGGAGAACTGAACGTGATATTTGACGACATACAGTGTATCGCAGCGCAGGGAGATGCGGCAGCCATACAGCTTGCACAGCGCTATCAGGCACAGCTGCCCGAAAACCAGATGACGCTCCGCTTTGAAAATCCCATGCTGCTGATGTCCAAAGCAGAAAACGGTCTGATCGACACAGCGATCATTTCAAAAGAGCTTGCGTCTGCTTTGGCGCTGTCTATCGTTGAAAAAGACAGTCACATCGTGCAAATTCACGTGTCAGGAGGAACGGATGATGAGAAAGCTTAATATCATAGTCATTGTCGGCATTCTGCTGACAGTATTGTGTCACATTCTGATCGGCAGCTTCATGCTGCTCGGCGCAGACAATACGATCCCAAAGGTGCTTTCTCGTACAGCGCTGACACTGACAGGTATCCATGCAGTGATTTCTTCTGTTCTGACAGTCAAAACGCTCAGGATCAGAAAAAAAGCAGGCGCAGGGTATTTCAAGGAAAACCTCATGTTCTGGGCAAGACGGATCAGCGGCTTTGCGATCATCATTCCGCTGGTGATGCACGTTGTGATCTTCACCGGCACGACAAACGGTGAAATGTATCGTCTGGTCGTGTTCGATATCGGACGTCTGATCTCACAATTGCTGTTTGCCGCAACGCTGCTGCTGCACCTTGTCATCAATTTGAATCCGCTGCTGATGGGAATGGGCGTTCGTCAGCACAAGGGACTTTCGGGTGATCTGTGCTTTGTACTGTCTGTTGTGCTGCTGCTTGCTTCTGTCGGGTTTTTGATCTATTATATTCGTTGGGTCAGCTTCTGAAAACATTCAGAAGGGGAAAGAAATATGTTAGTCAATAAAAATAAATGCAGGATCTCGTTTTTAGAACTGCTGCTGACGCTGGTGTCTGTGCTGTATCTTGTCGGGATCCGTTTTTGGTTTCCTGTGTGTGAAGTGATGTCGGACACCCCCATGAGATGCCACTGGGCAGGAGAAATGCTGAAAGCGGCGTCTGTTGTTCTGACGGTACTTTCGGTCTTGCACCTGTTTGTGTATGACGAAAAGATCAAGATCGGCATGGACGCAGGGCTTGCAGGATTGTCGCTTTTGATGCTGCTGATCCCCGGAAGGATCATTTTGCTGTGTACGAACGCAGAAATGCACTGCCGCCACAATACCGAACCGTGGACGATCACTTTTATGATCGTGACGATGCTGTTGTGCGCTGCGGATATCCTGTTCTATTTGTATCGGCAAAATGCAGGCAGGCACAAAAGAAAAGGAACAGAGCAGAGGAAACCGTTATGAGCTTTATCATAAAAACTTCACTGAAAAATATCAGACGAAAGCCGCGCCGATTCGTGCTGCTCGGAATGATCCTGCTGGTTATGTCGGTCACGCTGTTTGGCGGCGCATTTGTCACCGTAAGTCTGCAAAACGGCTTGTCAGCATATCAGCAAAGGCTGGGTGCGGATATCATCGTCACACCGTCCTCCGCACAGGGACACGGTACAGTAGACGGTATCCTCTTGCAGGGCATCAGCGGCAATTATTATATGTCGCCGTCAGAACTTGAAAAATTGCGCTCGATCGAAGGCATCGAAGCAATGTCTGCTCAGTTTTATCTCACCTCCGCCAAAGCAAGCTGCTGCGGCAGCCGTGTACAGATCATCGGATTTGATCCTGAAACGGATTTTTCCATCCTGCCGTGGATCAAGGAAAGCATCCGCACAGAGATCCGAAACGGCGATATCCTCATCGGCGCAGACGTTTCCTATCCTGCTGACGGTACGATACTGTTCTACGGAAAGCAGTATCATGTTGCAGGACAGCTCGAAAAAACAGGCACGGGTCTGGATCATGCCGTCTATACGAACCGCAGTACCATCGCTGAAATGGCACAGAATGCCGCAGCAGGGGTCATGCAGACAACACTAAAAAACGTCAATATCGGCAATGCAGCTTCGGCGGTGCTGATTAAGGTGAAGGATGGGTATGACATCCAAAGCGTTGCGGACGATATCAATATCCATGTCACAAAGGTAAATGCTGTTCCGTCTCAGAATATGGTGTCGTCCATCTCAGAGGGACTGAAAGGTACGTCTGCGGTGATCGGCGCGCTGATCTTTGGCATATGGCTGTTAATGGTCGTGGTGATGGGCGCAGTGTTTGCCATGCTTTCCAATGAAAGAAAAAAGGAATTTGCCGTTTTGCGTGTAATGGGCGCATCCCGGGGAATGCTCTTTGGCATCATGTGCTGTGAATCGGTCGTGATCAGCACAGTCGGCGCAGTGATCGGCGCAGGTATTTCTGCCGTGCTGAGCGTCCCTGTTTCAGAGATGCTGAAAGAAAGCCTGTCGCTGCCGATGGTGCATCCGAGCGGAGGCAGCCTTGCGCTGCTCTGTGTGGGAGCTGTCCTGCTGCCGATGCTGTCAGGGCTGGTGACATCGCTGATCTCAGCATTCCTTGTCACGAAAAACGAAACAGGCTTGCTGCTCAGGGAGGACGGATAACATGAAGCTGATGGCAGCAGGGATCCGCAGAGATTTTTTTCGCAGCGGAAAAAATACCAACATCTTTACGGCAGTGCAGAACACGGACTTTACACTTCTCGAAGGATGCATGACGGTGATCGTCGGCAGATCGGGCAGCGGAAAAACGACTTTTATTCAAATGCTGTCGGGATTGCTCACACCTACCGAAGGAAAGGTCACAGCAGACAACACCGATCTGTATTTGCTCAGTGATAAGGAACGTTCCGCTTTCAGAAACCGTCATATCGGCATCATTCCGCAGGGACAAACAGGACTTCAGCGCTTTACCGTTCTGGAAAACGTGCTGCTGCCTGCTGAAATGTACGGAAAAGCGGATGATAAAAAAGACAAGGCGCTGCAATTGTTGGAAGCAGTAGAGATCGGAGCGCTGGCGGATGTTTATGCAGGCGAGCTGTCAGGCGGAGAACTGAGAAGGATGGCGATCGTCCGAGCGATGATCCATGAACCGCAAATTCTGATCGCAGACGAACCGACCGGCGATTTAGATGCAGAAACGACCGCTTTTGTGATGAAGCTGCTGAAAGCCCATGCGGAAAACGGCGGCTCTGTTCTGATCGTGACTCACGACAAAGATGTGATGGCATACGCTGACGAATTGTATAGAATGGAAAAAGGGGTATTGGTGCGTTCCTGAAAAAGTTGAAAAAAGTACTTGACAAAACGAGTAAGATATATTAAACTGATATTGGTTAGATAAGTCAAACTAATTCTTGTCTAACCAATATTTTGATATAATAGTTAAATATATCTAATTATATAGGAGGATCTCATGAGTGTCGTGATCGTTGGCGGAAATGAATGTATGGTAAGAGAATATATGGAACTGTGTAAGTCGTATGACTGCAAGGCAAAGATCTATCCGAAGATGTGCAGAGGTCTGCAAAACCTCGGAAACCCTGATTTGCTGGTGTTGTTTACGAATACGATGTCGCACAAGATGGTGAAGTGTGCGCTGGACGGCACGAAGAATTGCAGGACAGCCGTAGAACGCTCTCATTCCAGTTCAAAGGCAGCGCTGAAAAACATCCTTGACCGTTATGCAGGATAAGACGCAGAAAAAGGGGCAACATAGTGAAGGGGTGTTAAGATGTCAGAGGAAATGCTTGTCAGATATTGCTCACCGACCCTGATCGGAATGAAAACCGCCAATATGTTTTCCTATCGGTTTCGGGATACAAAGGATGAGCAGTCAAATCTCAGAAAACTGAATCGTGAGCTGTCTGTCAAAGGACTGAGGATCATACCGCTGCGGCGGCAAAACGGAAAAACACTGCTTTATCTGTATCGTCCCGAAAAGCTGAAAAAGGATCTCAGGGATGACGCCGCCGGACGTTTGCTGCAAGGGAGAGGATATCAGACAGAGAGCATCAGCCGATGTCTTGCAGAGCTGATGAAGCGGCTGAGGGAGAGTGAATGCTTTCCGCATGAGATCGGACTGTTTTTAGGCTATCCGCCCGAGGACGTCTGCGGCTTTATTGAGAATAACGCCGAAAACTGTAAGACGGTCGGCTGCTGGAAAGTCTATGGCGACGTGAAGAAAGCGCAGCTTACATTCAATAAGTATAAAAGATGCACCGAAGTTTGCTGTTCGCTCTATTCAAAAGGATGCAGCGTCAAAAGAATGGCGGCATCTTACTGATAACGGTAAAATGTCTCGGAGAGACTTTTATAAAAATTCTATATGATCTGACGCAGGCATATCAACAGTCGGGCGGTTCTAAAGCACGATAAAAGAATTGATGTTGGGAGTGTTCAGGTCATATGATACACAGAAAGGACATGAAGAATGAGCAAGATCGCAGTAGTTTATTGGAGCGGCACGGGCAATACGGAAGCAATGGCAAAGGCTGTGTTGAACGGTGCCAAGGCAGCAGGCGCAGAAGCAGAACTGTTCACTGCCGCTGAATTTGACGCAGAGAAACTGGACGCTTACGACGCAGTAGGCTTTGGCTGTCCTGCTATGGGCGCAGAAGAACTGGAAGACAGTGAATTTCTCCCGATGTTTGACGGTCTGAAAGATAAGCTCTCAGGCAAAAAGATCGCTCTGTTCGGTTCATACGGATGGGGAGACGGAGAATGGATGCGTCTGTGGGACGAAGAATGCAAAGGACTTGGCGCAGTGATGGCTGCGGAATTTGTCATGTGCAACGAAGCGCCCGATGACGAGG
>ONYV01000320.1 GCA_900322105.1 uncultured Eubacteriales bacterium
TTGTTGATCTTGAATGGAGTTTCCAGTTCCTTGAGCATGATGTACATGAGATCACCTCGTTTTCTGGCTGGCTGAAATTTCGCTGTCTGCCGAAACTTTCATCAGTCCCATACAGAAAAGTCCCGCAGCAACGCCCAAAAACAGACCACTGATAAAACAAACCATTTCCATTTGAATACCTTCTTTCTATCAGGTGCATACCGTGCTTAAAACACAGTATGCACCTGATTCTTATTTTTTCTTTCTGCCGAGATTCCTGCCTGCATTGAACCCCCGTTTTGCAGACTGTATCGGTGAGAATCTCGGTCTGTCGTGACTTTGCTTTTCTCTGGACAAGTTTTCGTTCAGAGATGAGTTACCCCTGATATTTCTTCGGTTTGATGAACGATCAGCAGAAACATTATCGCTTGACGGCTTCTCTTGCATAGCGTCAGCAGCAACAAGCGTGTCGGCAATATCATCAGTGAGAATTGCCGTTGCCTTTTCGTTGGAATCATTGATGACCCAGGTGCCGGCGAGACCTGCACAAAGGGGATCAATGATACGGAACAGGAAGGCATAAATTTTCTGCATTCGTATGGTTCGCTGTTGCTTTCGTGCCTTCTTGTCTGAATCGTGTTTTCTGACTCTTGCCTGAAATAACAAGCTTTGAGTCGAGTGCATAAATGATCACCTCCCGCCGGCAAGCTGCCGGTCCCGATTTTGCTTTTTGAAAGAAATTTATTTCCGGTGTGTTATTCATTACCGGAACAAAATCGACAGAGTAGGCGCAGTGAAACAAGTGCCCTTGGGGTACACTCCGCCCGGCGATTTTTTACGAACCGAAGTTTTCTGTCAGCGAGCCTGTCCACCAGCTTGCGATTGTTGCAGCTCCTGCAATCAGAATACAGCCGATAACAATAGCGGTAATATGCGACTTGACTTTTTCTTTTGCTTTGTCACCGCCCCAGAGCAGGACACAGCCCATGATGACGATAACAAGAATGACTACTGCCCATGCGATAGGCGTGATGACATTGACAATATCCTTAACTGAATTTGTCACGGAATTTGTTACTCCGTCCAGTTCCTCTGCGTGAACCGTCAGACCGCTTGACAGTGCCGCACTGCCTGCGATAAACGCTGATGCAAGACCGCTTTTTACTTTATTTGTCAGAACCATTGGAATCACCTCCTTGCGGCTGGATTTTAGTAAATGAAACATCGGAATCACCTCCGGTCTTTTTCAGATTGTTGTGTACTTGTGCTTTTTTCTGCGTTTTGCGATTATAACAAGGATGAGAACTGCCGCCAGAGCGAAAACCGCAACGCCGATACCAATAAACAAAGGCTGATAATCCTGCCCTTCAATCAGGATGTATTCAGCCTTTGCCTGTACCTCGTATGAAATTTTGCCTGTCGGCACTTCTACATCCGTGCCATACGTCAGAATTGCTCTGTAGCCCTCTGTATCGGGCAGAACGACTTTATCCGAATGCTTTACCGCATAAACTTTGCGGCTCTCTGTGAGCGCCGCAAGGGCGTTTCTGCACGTTTCTCCATTGGTTGTGTAAGGAGCACCGTTCCACTCCAATGAAGTGATTTTTCCGCTTGCAGAAGCATAAGCCGATTCCGCTTTCAGATCCCCGAAATACTGTTCGTTTATCGGAGAACCCTCTTCCTGAAGTGGGATAAGCTTACCGTTGATAAGAAAAACACCTGCGTCATACCGATGAAAAACCACCGGAAAAGTAATGGTGTTTTCTTCGGTTTCGTCCGTTTTGGTAACCTCATCTTTTGAAAGAGTAACGATGACTTTTTTCTTGCTCTGAATGTCCTCATATTCGTATTGGATGCTGTCAGTTATCTTATCTTCGGTCAGCTTTACGGTTGTTTCAACTTCGGCTGTGCGGTCTGTAATAGTCATTCTCTCATAACTGATGTCTTCAAGAGAAGCAGTATATTCCTTGCCGTCACTGACAATGGATTTTGTCTGCTCGGGAGAAACAACAGAGGGTTCATACAGGTAATCAACCGTCTTAGTCGTTACCTCATGCTTGATCTCCGTTTCTTCCT
>ONYV01000264.1 GCA_900322105.1 uncultured Eubacteriales bacterium
CCGTCCTGCACATCTGCAGTCAGTCCCCGGACCGCACGGATGATCTCATCACGGCTGCCATAATTCAGCGCGATCTGAAAATACAGCCCGTCATAGTTTTCGGAGTGCTTTTCGAGCACATGTATGCTTTTTTGTATGTATGACAGAGCGGCTGTCAGATCAGAAATATTCTGCAATAGGGTTGATGATGCCTTTGGTATCGTGCGGATTATGTGTGATGTATTTCAGCGCTTCGCCGCAGCCTCGTATCACGCAGGTGTCTGCGTCAGGAGCGGTGCGTACCGTCAGCTTTGCGCCGGCTTCGATCATTTTGTCAAAGCCTGCGATACGGGCTGCACCGCCTGTCAGGATGATGCCGTCAGCGGAGATATCCCCGATCAGCTCGGGCGGCGTTTCCTCTAACATTTCTTTCAGACTGCCGCAGATCTGCCGTGCGATGTTCAGCAGCGGTTCTGCCGTTTCTTCCGCACAGAGATCTGTCCATGACGGCAGACCGCTGAGAAGATCTCTGCCTTTGACACGCATTTTCCCCTGACGGCTGCCCGGAATCATACAGCCGATACGCATTTTGATCTCTTCGGCGGTACGCTTGCCGATGAGCAGGTGATATTGCTGACGCACATAGCGGATCAGTTCTTCGTCCATTGCGTCCCCTGCCTGACGGATCGATCGTGAAACGGCAACGCCGCCAAGGGTGATGACTGCCATATCGGTCGTACCGCCGCCGATGTCGATCACACACAAGCCGTGCGGACTGCTGATATCTGTCAGCGCACCCATAGCCGCCGCCACCGCTTCTTCGATCAGGCATATTCTGCGCACGCCTGCGCCTGTGATAGCGCTGATCACAGCCCGTTTCTCCACTTCCGTGATCTCCCCCGGCATACAGACCACCGCTCTTGGCATACTCAGCTTCGGAGAAATGACCCGTCTGAGCAGTGTGTCGATCAGTCCCTCTACCAGTGAGCTTTCGGAGATTACGCCGCCTGACAGCGGATAGACTGCCTGTAATCTGTCAGAAGTTCTGCCGATCATCAGATATGCCTGCTGTCCCACCGCCGCAAGCTCACCGCTTTTCAGATCGACCGTCACCACAGACGGTTCGTCTACGACCAGTCCTTTTTCGGGAAGAAAGATCCTTGTCCGTGAAGTTCCCAGATCAATTGCTGCATCTATCGCCATAAGTTCCATCCTTTGTCTGCTGCTTTTCCTGCTTCATGTCCGATGATCGGAATAGCGGATGAAACCATTATACACGAGTCTTTCTTTGAAACGGCACGAAAACTGTCGGAAGCTCCTGCTTTTTACGTTTCTGTGAGATTGCCTATATTTCTTCCCTGACAAGCGCCGCTGTTATACAGCAAACAGACGCTGCGCCGCTGTTTTGCAGGATACGGCAGCATTCGCTGAGCGTACTGCCTGTGGTGCAGACGTCATCGACCAGCAGGACGTGTTTGCCGCAGATCATATCCGTGTGGATCGACTGAAAGACATTCTGCACGTTAATGATGCGTTCTTTCGCTGTGAGCAGATGCTGCGTCTGATTGTTTTTGATTTTTTTGAGCAGGTCACAGTACGGAAGATGCATGAGCTTTGCGAGCTTTCGTGCCAGCAGCTCCGCCTGATTAAACCCTCTTTGCCGTTTTACGGCAGGGTGCATGGGAACGCAGGTGACAAGGTCGAAGTGTAAATCACCGTATAATTCTTTAACGGCGCGGACGATCTGCATAGCCAAGGGTTTAGCCAAATCGGTGCGGTTTTTGAATTTGAGTTTGTGAATAGCCTTCGAGTAAGCGTCCTTATACGGAAGCGCCGCAGCGCAAATATAGCCGCCAGCCGCGTAGGTTTTCCAGCAAAATTCCGGGATTTGCTTCCGGCACCTTTTGCAGGCGCACTCGCTGTCGTCAATAACCCTGTTGCAATAAGGGCACCGCGACGGAAAAAACGCCACTGCCCAGAAATGAAGAAATTTTTTTAAAGAAGTCATGTCAGTAAATCGTCGTAGGAAACATCAAGTATTTCTTTCAGCATTTTCAGTTCGTCTGAATAAAGGTGCCTTTGACCGACCTCAAGCTTTGCAAGAGCCGACCTTGTAATATCGCAGCCGTTAATCTGCAGCTTTGCAGAGAGCTGTTCCTGAGTAAAATTTCTTTTTTCCCGGAGTCTGCGGATATTTTTGCCAACGGTTTTTTCATAATTACGATTCATACCCAACCCGCCTTGCACTTAAATGAGAACAAAAGCTATAATAATATTTTATCCTCATAATGCAAATCTGCTGCACTCAAATAAGTGCAAAAAACATTATTTTGAAATTACGAAAAAATTTCGAAAAAACTGTTGACAACTCAGCACCTCTGTGATATAATATCTCTTGTTGAGTTCACAAAGAACAAAAACAAAATATGCGAGTGTGCTGGAATAGGCAGACAGGCACGTTTGAGGGGCGTGTGTCTTTGACGTACGGGTTCAAGTCCCGTCACTC
>ONYV01000011.1 GCA_900322105.1 uncultured Eubacteriales bacterium
TTTATGGCTTGCGGCGGCGGAATAGGGGTATGAAGCCAGTGATTCCCTAAATTGGGAGCGCAGGCTCTGCGCCGGCAGCTTGCCGCCGCCGACGCTGTAATTCATACTAATTATATATGAGATATGAATTTAGTATTGATTTTTGTGTTTGATTGATGTATAATATAGAAGCTATCGGTATGATATATTTTACTGTCACATTTCAAGGAAAAGAGGATGATGAAATGTCAAAACATATTTATGCGGATCATGCCGCTACCACCAGACTTTCCGATAAGGCGCTGGCGGCAATGATGCCCTATCTGACAGAATGTTACGGCAATCCGAGCAGTCTTTACCGTCTTGGCGGTGAAAGTCAGAAGGCTGTTGATGCGGCAAGGATGACCATGCAGGAGTGTCTGAATGCGCCAAGACCAAACGATATTTACTTTGTTTCGGGCGGCAGTGAAGCCGACAACTGGGCGATCAGAGGCGCTGCGGAGATCGGCGCTAAAAAAGGCAAAAAGCATATCATCTCAACGGAATTTGAGCATCATGCGGTTTTGCATACGCTGGACTATCTCAAAAAGCAAGGCTTTGAGATCACCTTGCTGCCGGTTCATGAAAACGGTATCGTTCGTCCCGATGAACTGGAAGCAGCGATCCGTGAGGATACCGCGCTTGTTACCGTCATGTTTGCGAATAACGAGATCGGTACGATCCAGCCGATCAAGGAACTGTGTGCAGTCGCTCACAAACACAATGTGTTGTTTCATACGGATGCGGTGCAGGCGGTCGGGACGCTTCCGATCGATGTGCAGGAGCTGGATGTCGATCTGCTCTCCCTCTCCTCTCATAAATTTCACGGTCCCAAAGGCGTTGGCGCTTTATACATCCGAAAAGGGCTGAATCTGCCGAATCTGATCTATGGCGGCGCTCAGGAGCGCGGCAAACGTGCAGGCACGGAAAACACCGCCGGTATCGTCGGTATGGCAACAGCTCTCAAAGAAGCAGTCGGGAGCATTCCGCAGCGTACCGAACGTCTGACAAGGATGCGTGACAGGCTGATTGACGGTCTGCTGAAGATTGACCGTTCCAGAGTCAACGGCGACAGACTGCACCGTCTGCCCGGAAACGTGAATATGTGTTTTGAGGGTATCGAGGGCGAATCTCTGCTTTTGATGCTTGACCTCAAAGGTGTGAGCGCTTCTTCGGGTTCTGCCTGCACCTCAGGTTCACTTGATCCGAGCCATGTGCTGTTAGCGCTGGGTCTGCCGCATGAGATCGCTCACGGTTCTCTGCGCCTGACCTTTGGTGATGACAACACCGAGGAAGATATCGACTATATCCTCTCCGTTGTGCCGCCGATCATAGAACGTTTGAGAAGTATGTCTCCGCTGTGGGAAAAGATCGTGATGCAGGATCGTCATGACAATCAGAAAGAAGGATGAATGATATGGCATACAGTGAAAAAGTAATGGATCATTTTGCAAATCCGAGAAATGTCGGTGAGCTGACGGATGCTGACGGCGTCGGAGAAGTCGGCAATTCTAAATGCGGCGACATTATGAAGATGTATATCAAGGTCAAGGACGACATCATTACCGACGTTAGCTTCAAGACCTTCGGCTGCGGCGCTGCCATCGCTACCAGTTCTATGGCGACCGAGCTGGTAAAGGGAAAGTCCATCCATGATGCGCTCAAGCTCACAAACAAAGCCGTCATGGAAGCCCTTGACGGTCTGCCGCCTGTCAAGGTGCATTGTTCGGTGCTGGCAGAACAAGCGATCAAAGCCGCTCTCAGTGATTATTACACCCGTCAGGGCATTGACCCTGTGCCGATCGTTGGCAAGATCAACGAAGTCGAGTGTCATTTAGAGGACTGAACAGAATCATTATTCTGAAAGCTGCCGCAAACAGTAAACCGCTCATGCCGTGTAAGTGATACAGCATGAGCGGTCATTTTATTTTCTGTTTTTGAAAATGCCTTTGTGATTATTGTAAAAGAACATCAGCACTGCCATTGCCACAATGATGACATAGCCGATCACGCTGTAAACATCGGGCAGTTCTCCAAGAAAGAGGAAGCCGAGGAGCGTTGAGAAAATGATCTGGGAATAGTCATAGACTGAGATCTCTCTGGCAGGCGCATGACAGTAAGCGGCGGTAATGGAAAACTGACCGCCTGTTGCCGCAAGACCTGCGCCGAGCAGCATCAGCACCTGTGATAATTCCATCGGGTGAAAGTCGAAGATCAGAAACGGCAGCATACTCAGACACGAAAAGCCCGAAAAGAAAAAGACGATCAAAGAGCCGTTTTCGTGTCGGTTGCCGAGTATCCTCACCATCGTATAGGCAAAGCCTGCGCACAATCCGCCCAACAGTCCGATTGCAGAAGGGAGCAGGTCGATGTTCCGAAAAGAAGGCTTGATGATAAACAGCGTTCCGACAAAAGCGGTCAGGACTGCTGCGCCCTGAAAGAAAGTGAGCTTTTCTTTCAGGAGCATCCATGAAAAGAGAATGACGAAAAACGGCGACATTTTATTCAGAATAGAAGCATCCGACAATGGAATATGTCCCAAAGCATAGAAATTGCAGACGATGCCGACAGTGCCGATACCTGCTCTGAGCAGCAGGTATTTCAGATTTCCCTGTTTCCAGCGAAAGCCGCTTTTGTTTTTCATGAGTATCACACACGCAAAGAACACCGCCACCCAATTGCGGAAAAAGCTTTTCTGAAACGCAGGCAGATCGCCCGACATTCGTACAAACAGATTCATCACGGCAAAGCAGAATGCTGACAAAATAATGTAGATGATCGCTTTATATTTTTCGGGAATCCTTTTCTTTTCAGACACCTGTGAAGTCTCCTTTCTGTGCTGTTAAAGTGTGATGAAATTGGGATAGGATCGGATCAGAACAGATAGGAAAGGTTTGTATCCTCTGAGAGATTGTCCAAGGAATACAGCAGCAGTACGCCTTCCGCCTGATGTTCCTTTGCCAGCGCAGAAACATCCTTTTTATAGTATCTCAGATCGACCATGATGATATTCCTGTAATGCTGCGACAAAAACGGTACGATGGTATGAGCGTAGGAATCCTTGACGACAACAAGCGTTCTGTCCTCTGCGTTCTCGTTGGTCACGGTGACAAGGCTGTGGTTGCCATCCAGAAAGACAGGGTATTTGTCGTCATTTCTGAGCTGATCGGGAAAGAAATAGCTATGACTTGTTTTTACATCTGCTCCATCCCTGATCTCGACCGTTACACTGTCCTCAGGCTGTTTTTTATTATGCCAGAGTTCGATCACATCGGGTGCGATCGCCCAGAGAGCCGCTTTCGCATATGACGTGCCGTAAAAGTCCGTGACCGTTTCTTTGGTAAAGGATTCTTCTTTCAGCGGCGTATACCCAAGGGCGTTTCCGAGCAGCGAATAGCATTTGTAAGCCCCTTTGGACGTCCAGTGATGATCGGTTCGGTAGTAAAGCTGACCTTTATCCCCTATCTCAAAAAACGGCGCAGCGCTGTCCACATACTGTACCTTATCGCCCAGCGCTTTGCTGAAAGAACGGATGAGCTGATCGTCCGTATATTCTTCGTGGATCAGCGGCAGCTTATTATGATTGACATAGCCTGAGGACGGAATGACCGTCATATACACAGGAATATCGGAGCTGTCCGCAAATTCCTTGATAAACTGCGCATTCCGCAGGAGATTTTCGCTTTCCTTGACGGGCTTCGGAAAGAGGTATTCGTCTTTGCCAAGATAGATGCCGCTTTGACCGTTCCTGCCCGTGATGAGCTGATAGTCTGCATTCAGACCGATAAAAAACGAACGCGCAGGCGTATGGTCGGACAGATAGGTGTCCAGTTCCTTTTGAAAATTACCGTTAAAGAGCGTTTCGGCGTTCAGCGTCGGGAAGTCGGCAAGAACACGCTTTTCCTGCGCTGAATAGTGCTGCTTGGGCAATATGAGCCACAAAAGGAACATGACCGAGATAAACCCGACAAACAAAACGGCAGGCAGGTATTTCAGGGCTTGTTTGAGTTTCATGTGACCGCCTCCCCCTTAGAATTTGAAATACAAAAACGGATTATAGCTGCTGCCGGCAAGGGACGCTGTACAAAGCAGCAATGACAGCACACAGCCTGTATTTTCCAGCACCATACGGACGCCGCTGCTTTTGATGCGGTGGAAAGTATTCGTCAGCAGCGGTGTGGAGATCACGGCGGCTGCAATCATCAGCGGCAGGAACGAAAGGATAGCAGCGCCCGTATTAACGCTCAGTCCAAAGCCCTGCGCACCGAACAGTCTGCCAAGGAACACGCCCATTTCGCCCATATTCTCGAAATAGAACAGCACCCAGCCCAACACGATAAAAAACAGCGCATAAATATGCCGCACGATCGCAGGCGCTTTTTTGAGCGCTTTCAACAGGAAAGTCTTTTCGATGATGAGCAAAATACCGAAGTAAACGCCCCACAGGATGAAATTCCAGCTTGCGCCGTGCCACAGTCCTGTCAAAAACCACACAACGCTCATATTGATGATCTGCCGTCCAAGCCCTTTGCGGTTGCCGCCGAGTGGGATGTAGACATATTCACGAAACCATGTGCCGAGAGAGATATGCCAGCGCCGCCAGAACTCTGTAATGCTCTCCGAAATATACGGATAGTCAAAGTTCTTCATAAACTCAAAGCCGAACATCTTGCCAAGACCGATCGCCATATCGGAATAGCCGCTGAAATCGTAGTAGATCTGGAAAGTATAGGCAAGGATGCCGCACCATGCGCCGATAACGCCGCCGTCTGTGCTTTTGCGAAGAATATCCCACAAAACGCCCATCTGATTGGCAATCAGCACCTTTTTGGCAAGACCGATCAGAAAGATCCTCACACCGTCCGTAAACTGCTGCAGGGATTCTCTGCGGTTCACCAACTGTTCGGCAACGTCTGAGTAACGCACGATCGGTCCTGCGATCAGCTGCGGAAACAGCGATACATACGTACCGAAGGTGATGACGTTTTTCTGCACCGCTACAGTGTTGCGGTATACGTCGATCGTATAGGACATCGTTTGGAACGTATAGAACGAGATACCGATCGGAAGCGACACTTCCAGTATCGGGATATTGAGAAAAGGAAGCATGAATTGCAGCGTTTCGCCGATAAAGCCGATGTATTTGAAGAATCCCAGCAGTCCGAGATTCAGTATGATCGAAAGAATGAAGATGGCGCGCGCAAGCCGCTTTTTCGGTCGATAGATGCCGATGAGGATGGCTGAAAAATAGTTGAGCAGCACAGACACCAGCATCAGCAGCACCAGCTTGGGTTCTCCCCATGAATAAAACACCAGATCAACGACAAAAAGCGTCACGTTGCGAAACCTTCTCGGTGTAATATAATAGAGCGCAAGCACCACAGGCAAAAAGCCGAACAAGAATATAAAGCTCGAAAATACCAACAATACCCCTCCCGAAAACAGAACGAAAATCCGTTCGCATATTTGCAGAACGGATCCTGTTTCATGTATTTACCTTTGCGCTCAGGCTTTGACCGTTTCTTTGAAGATCTTCTTGATCTCATCCGCACTGCCTGAGATTACCAGCGACACATACAGTCCGTCTGTATCGACGGTCGCTTTCTCGATGATCGCAGCCTGTTCGGGAGTATAGTTCTTGATGACGTTATAGGTAGCTTCCCAGTCATTTTTGAGCTTTTCCTGAATAAACGGAACGTCCGCTTCTGTTTTTGCTTTGATATAGATGATCCTGTCCTGTGTCACGCCGTCGTCACAGAACATTCCTGCAAATTCCGCTACCTTTTCTTCGTCCAGACCGAAAGTGCGCTTCAGTCTTGCTGCGGTGTAGTCGGAAGTTGTCGCAGGCATTTTGATCTCTGCCTTTACTTTTTCAAGAGCCTTTTGAAGATCCAGCTCCGCTGATGCAGCAGGCGCTGCGGATGATACAGACGATGCTGTGCTTTCTGTGCTGCCGCCGTTATTGTTTCCTCCGCAGGCGCACATGGTGACGGCAAGAGCCGCCGCTGTCAATACTAATATGATCTTTTTCATGTTACATCTTTCCTTTCTTTTTTGTTCCGTAAACTTTTCAGGCAACGTGTGATTTCAGATAGCTGACCCACGCATCACACCCTGCGTCTGAAAAATGCAGTCCCATCGCAGTCGGGTCGCCGCAGTAATCATAGATCAGCGCACCGCTGCCGTCCTCTACCGCAGAAGCGATATCGAGGTAGATATATCCTCTCTGCTGACAGATCGGCTGCACCTTGCTGTCAAATTCTGCGATCGTGCGGTTGTTCAGGTCGGTCAGCTGCATATTTTCCAGCATCGGTGTGACTGACTGGATATAGATCATTGCATCGGGGCAGCTTTGGCTGATCTGTGAAGTCAGCGTCTTCATGCCTTCGATCGCACCGTCTACACCGTACAATCCGATATCGTTCATGCCGAGCATAACAAATATCTTTTTCGGCTGAAGCTGCGACAGACCGCCGACAACGGTAACTTTCTCACCGTAAAGCACAGGATGAACGTTTCCCTCTTCGTACAATCCCATCTGAGCGTTATTATATCCCAGACTGCCTGCACAAAGGAAAGTGGCGTTTCCGAGAGAGCCGTTATCCGCATAATAGGACAGCTTGAGCGTCACGCTGTCGCCGACAAAGACGGCATCGTCAAACCATGCAGCATCCACCGTATCGCCGCTGAGGGCAACGGGCGGTTTTGGCGCAGGAATGCTTTCCTCTGTCTGAGAATCTTCGCTGCTTTCTTCTGCTTCGCTTTCTTCCTCAGACGTTTCACTCACGGCGCTGCTTTCCAAAACGAGTGATTCTTCGATACTTTCTTCGGACACTTCGCTTTCCGTGCTTTCTTCAACAGACGTTTCTGTTTCGGAGCTTTCGGTCTTAGAAATTTCTGTTTCGGACGTGTTCTCAGCAGAGGAGTCTGTTTTGGAAACATCTTTGGATGCTTCGGCTTTGGATGTTTCCTTTTTCGGCTCTGACGATTCCTTCACAGGCACGGCTGAACTTTCAGCCGACGTTAATGTGCTTTCCTGCTCTTGTGTATCTGTTTTACCCTTGCACCCGACCAGTCCGATCAAAAGACTTGCCGAGAGCATCAGGATCAGCAGTTTTTTCATATCGATCCTTCTTTCCCGATCAATCTTACTGAACATGATGTTTCAGATAGTCTACCCATACAGCGCAGCCCTCATCCGAGAAATGCAGTCCCATCGCCTGCGGGTCGCCGCAGTATTCGGGCACAAGGTTGCCGCTGCCGTCATCAAACGCAGACGCAACATTCAGATAGATGCAGCCCTTATCATTTGCGATCTTTTCCGCTTTTTCGTTAAACTGCGCAATGGTCGTGTTGTTCAGATCGGTCAGCTGCATATTTTCAAGCATCGGTGTGACGGACTGTACATAGATCACCGTATCGGGGCATTTTTCTTTCAGTTTATCCAGCACAACTTCCATTGCTTCTGCTGCGCCGTCTACGCCGTAAAGTCCGATATCGTTCATGCCGAGCATAATGAACATCTTTTTCGGATTCAGCATGGCAGAGCCGTCAAAGATCGTGTACTTTTCGCCCTCATATTCGGGATGCACGTTTCCTTCTTCGTCAATTCCCATCTGGCAGTTATTATACCCCAGACTTCCGCCGCAAAGAAACTTTGCATCTCCCAAAGAGCCGTTATCGGCATAGTATGAGAGCTTGAGCGTTACGCTGTCACCGATAAATTCGGCGTCATCGAACCAGTGAGCATCCACGCCCTCGCCCTGTTCTGCTGAGGTATCGGACACATCTGCGGAAGTGTCTTCGCTGCTTTCTTCGGAAGACTCTTCTGACGGAATGCTGCTTTCTGCCTGAGATATGCTTTCGCTTGATACAGCAGATTCCGAAGGCTTTGCGCTGTTATTGGAACAGCCTGCAAAAAGTACACTTGTGATCAGTGCTGCTGCTAAAAGGATCGCTTTCATTTTCATACAAACACACTCCAATATACTGTTACAATTCTTTCTTTTTTCCAATGCCTGTCTTAAAGACAAAGCATACTTTACTATTTTAACCCTCTTAGGTGTTGATGTCAATAAATTCCGAAAAATATTTATTGGGAAAGCAAGAAAAAGTAACGCCAAAAGGTAAAGGCTTCCCTGCACAAAGCAAGCCTTTCGGCTTGACCGGAGTATATAACGAAAAGACCTGCAGCACTCCTGCGGCACTCTCTTTGTGCGGTATTGACTAAAATGATCCCACTCGTCTTGTCATTGAAACAGAGATGAGCGGGATCCGGTTTTCATAACTTATCCGACAGTTACGGTGGGATAGACTTTGCGGACGATGCCGTTTTGGTCTATCGCCTTTATGCAGAACTCATATGAGCCGTTTTTCAGGGTAATGCTTTTTGTTTTTGCAGCAGTATAGCCTGAGATCTTCTTCCAGCCTTCGGTACCTGCTGTTCTGTAATAATACGCATATTGTACAGTACCCGAGCCGCCCTCGGAAGATGCTTTGATGGTTGCTGTCTTCCCCGAGAGAGTGACCTTAGAGGTGTTTGTCAGCGGTTTTGTTACATGAATGGTAAAGTATTTCTTGATAACCGTTCCGTCAGAATATTTTGCTTTTGCACAAATGTCATAAGAGCAGCCAACATTCGGACGGATCGCTACGGATGAATTCTTTGCATAGTTCTGCTTTGTGACCCACTTGGAAGAAGTTGACTTCTTATAGAAGAAAGCATACTGACAGTCGTTTCCTGCATTTGCGCTTACCTGAACAGACTGACCCAGACGGATGGTAGAAGCGTTGATCGCTGCAAAAGGAGCATTCACAGCTCCTGCGCCCGTCACGTAAACCGTAGGATCGTAACCGACCTGAGAACCGTTGTTGATGCTGTAAGTGCCTTTTACAAAAGTAAAGTCTTTTCCGCCGTTGTTCTGCCAGTTGCTTCCGCCGTCGTTGAAGCAGACTTTTGCATAGCTTTTTGTGCCGAGGTCGATCACATACTGATGAGTATAACCTGAGCTGTCGTTTACGGCTGTCATCGCTTTGCCCGGAACGGCAGTCCAGCTTCCGCCCTCGATCATAAAGTGAATATACGGTTTTGCATAGCCCTTATAGTTTACGACTACCACGTTGGCGGATTTCTTTTCTACAGTAAGAGTCTTTGCGCTGCTGACAACCTTGCCGTCAGCGTCCTTGACATAGACAGTGATCTTATATGTGCCTGTGCTTTCGGGTTTGTATGAAATGGCAGAAACAGAAGAATAGCTGCTGAGAGTATCCGTTTTGCCGTCAAATTCAGAGGTGATCTTGTAGGAATAGGGGGCTTTTCCGCCAAAGGCAGAAGCGGTGATGCTGACATTTGAGCCAAGCACGAGCTTTTCCGTGCTGAGAGCTGCCGAAGCAGTCAGTGCCGCAGGAGTATCGGAGTATTTTTGGATCACGTGGTTTTTGAAGGTATAGGTACCGGTATTGAACTTGTAGTTTGAGCCGCTGTTGTTGTCCCAAGAGCCTTTGCCGTCGTTGAAGCAGACTTCCGCATAAGACTGAGTGCCGATGTTAATGGTATATTTATGGGTACAGCCGCTGACTTCGCCGGTAGCCTGCATGGGTTTTCCGGGAGGAGATGTCCATGTGCCTGTACCTGCGCGATAGTGGATATACGGAGCAGAGAATCCGCTGTAATAGATGGTAACGATGTTGTCGGGAGTTTTGTCATTTACGACAAGTGCTTTTTCTGCCGAGGAGGTGTTTCCGGTGTTGTCCCTGACAGTGACTTTTACGGTGTAGCTGCCCGAAACAGGGGGTGTAAATGAAGCGTTTGCAGAAGAAGAATTGTCAAGAATAACGGTTTCCTTGCCGTCCTTTGTATAGGAATATTTGTATGTATAGGGCGCAGAGCCGCCTTTTGCAGAAGCGGTCACGTTTACAGCGCTGCCCACGGTAACGGAAGAAACACTCAGACCGATCTGAGCAGAAAGCTCTGCAGGAGTATTGTCATAAGGCGTTATCTTGTGATCCTGAGCCGAATAGGTAAAAGTTCCCTTTGTAAATGTGTAGTTAGCGCCGTTTTGGCTGTCCCATGAGTTGTTTCCGTCGTTAAAGCACACAAAAGCCTTGGAGGCTGTGCCGAGGTCGATCACATACTTGTGAGTATATCCGTCAACCTCATTGGTAGCGGTCATTTTTGCGCCCGGCACTGCCGTCCATGTGCCGCCCTCTACCTGATAGTGAATATAGGGATTGGAATATCCTTTATAATAGATCGTTACGGTGTCAGCAGGAACGGGAGTATTGCCCATATCGACAGAGAATGTCTTGGAAGCGCCTGCCGCAAGAGTAAACTTATCGGAAGCCATTTTGTATTCCTTGCCTGTAAACTGATCGACGATTTTGAATTCCTTGACAGTCAAGGGATAGGCCTTGTTTGTGCTTGCGTTGCTTGCTTCAACAGTCCAGTTGTATTTTGTCAATATGTCAGATGTAAAAGCAGGATCGTAGTCCAGCCGCTGGATATAATTACCGTCCAGAGCGCCCGTGCCGCCTGCATAATTGCGGACATTACTGTTTGCAAAACCGCTTGCAACGCTGAAGAAATAAATCTGATTGCCGTTTTTGTCGGTTGCTTTCAGTCTAAGGTCTGCATTATACATATCAGCAGTGTTGACGACTGCCTTTGCATAGATCAGCGGAGCTTCACAAGATGCCTTGTCATAGATCATGCCGTTCAGACAGGTTATGGGATAATAGGCTCTTTTGCTGTTGTCAACACCTGATACCAAAGACTGCTGATTGACTGCATCATAAGCTACCCAGATAAAGCCGCCGTTGGAATAAGGCTCGTCTTTGCCGTAGGAGTTTGCGATCTTGAATGCGCCCTTTTCGTGAGGGTCAACAACGCCGTTGTCGTTAATGTCTATCCATATATTATCATTATAGCCGACCATCGTCATAGCGTGAGCGTCAAGATTTGATGTTCCGTTTTCGTCTGTTTTGTAATAGGGGATAGCCCACTGTCCGCTGACGCTGTTGTCAATGCCGCTTTCAGTGGTCGACTTGATCTTCACATGGTTTGTACTCTTGTTTATGTTGGTTGAATAGTTTGTTTCAAATGAGAATACCTCGCCGTCTGCAAGAGCCTTTTTGATGACCTGTAAGTCGCTGTCGTTTCCGTCAGTGATCACAAATTCATCATCTGTCTTGTTTGCATAGTAGTCGTTCATGGTGTCATATTTCTTGCCGTAAACGATATAGTAGTTGCCGCCCAGACGAGCTTTATAAGCGTTCTCGTATGCATTGGTCTGGCGGTAAAAGCTGTATTGGTTTATGGGATCGTTTTCATCGCCGCTGAAAGGAGCGTCCTCTAACGTTGCAGCGCCCTGAGTTTTCAGGAAATTCATTACAGTGTCCATCTTTCTGGATCGTCCGGTATTCTTGAAAACAAAACCAACAGAGAAAGCGTTTTTGTCCGTAGTTTCGATACCCTTTGCTTTATTGTAGGTATATGTCCACTGATAATATACCGAAGAGTGGGTCACGCAAGAGGGGAAGTCTCCCTGGTCTGTGATCTCCGGAAAGTATTTCCCGTTTGCGCCTGTGGAGTTATCCACCGCAGAAGGAAGAGCTGCAGCAGCTGCCGATGCGCCTGTTACTGACGGAAGCGCAGTCATGGATACAGCCGCTGCCGCTGCGAGGAAAGCTGACATCAGTTTTTTTATGGATGAGCCGATTTTCATAAACGATACCTCCTCGTTTGTAATTGATTGACGATTAGATTTTAACAAATCCGACAGCCGAATGCAAGCATTTTTATTACCCCTAAGGCATTTTCAGCGTTGTGAATAAACACGGCTTGTGTTTTATGGGGATTTTTGGTACATCCCTTGATCGGCTTTCCATTGATCTGTAACCGCCGGATACCCCCATCACGCAAAAACGCTCCATGCTAAAATTTTACTTTAGCAGATAAAGCAACAGTCGCCAAAACTGAAAAAGCGGTATTTTTCCTGCACGGCAGTTTTGTAAGCGTTCATGATATGATCGAAACCTGCAAAAGCCGACACCAGCATGATCAGTGTGCTTTCGGGAAGGTGGAAATTCGTGATGAGTCCGTCCAGCACTTTGAATGTAAACCCCGGATAGATAAAAATATCCGTCCACCCTTCGCTTCCTTTGATGCAGCCCTCTTTTGCGGCAACGGTTTCAAGTGTGCGGCAGCTGGTCGTGCCGACAGCGATCACTCTGCCGCCGTTTTGTTTCGTCTCGTTGATGAGTTTTGCGGTGACCTCGGGCAGTTCGTAATGCTCGGAGTGCATTTTGTGATCGGTCACATCGTCCACTTTCACAGGACGGAATGTGCCAAGTCCCACATGAAGGGTCACAAACCCGATCTTCACGCCTTTTTCCTTCACTTTCTGCAAAAGCTCCTTTGTAAAATGCAGTTGTCCTTCAGCTTTTCGTGAATATACGGCGGCAGCGGCATCTGTCCCAGTTTGTCCAGATTTTCATAAAAGCTGCCCTCACATTCAAAATCCACGATACGGTTGCCTTCCTCCGTCACATCCGCTACCGTGCAGCGCATCAAACCGTCACCAAACAGAAAGCTCGTCCCGATCTGAGCTTTTCTGCCCGGTTTTGTGAGCGTTTCCCAACGTTTTTCGCCAAGATTTTTCAGCAGCAGAAATTCCACATGAGCGCCTGTTCCCTCTTTGACGCCGTAGATCCTTGCAGGCAGCACACGGGAATCATTGAGTATCAAGCAGTCGCCTTCATTCAGATAGTCCAAAATATCGTAAAAATGGCGGTGTTCGATCTCGCCTGTGCTGCGGTTCAGCACCATCATACGAGAGCTGTCTCTCGGCTCGATGGGCGTCTGCGCGATCAGTTCTTCCGGTAATTCATAGTAAAAATCGCTTGTTTTCATGATCCTGTCCCTTTCTTCGTTATCTCTCAAAGTTCTTTAATCATTATACACAAACATCCGAAAAATGCAAGTGAATCGGAATACTTGTGACCATCAGATTTTGAAAATTGATTTTCCTGTCATTGCCTATAAAAAAACAGGTACGCTGTATGTTGTACAACGTACCTGAAAAAAATCTGAACGATTATGCCTTAGGACCTGCAGCGACCAGCGCCTTGCCTGCATCGTTTGTTTCGTACTTCCTGAAGTTCTTGACAAATCTCTGCGCCAGATCCTTTGCTTTCTCTTCCCATACGGAAGGATCGGCATAGGTATCTCTCGGATCAAGGATGCCTGTGTCAACGCCCGGCAGCTCGGTGGGTACTTCAAAATCGAAGTAAGGGATCTTCTTGGTAGGAGCGTTCTTGATATCGCCGTTCAGGATCGCATCAATGATACCTCTGGTGTCCTTGATGGTGATTCTCTTGCCTGTGCCGTTCCAGCCTGTGTTGACAAGATAAGCCTTTGCGCCGCTCTTTTCCATCTTCTTGACCAGCTCTTCCGCATACTTTGTCGGATGCAGTTCAAGGAATGCCTGACCGAAGCAAGCGGAGAAAGTCGGGGTCGGCTCGGTGATGCCGCGCTCTGTGCCTGCCAATTTTGCTGTGAAGCCTGAGAGGAAGTAATACTGTGTCTGCTCAGGAGTCAGGATAGAAACCGGCGGCAGTACGCCGAATGCATCCGCAGACAGGAAGATCACATTTTCGGCAGCAGGACCTGAAGAAATGCCGTTGACGTTCTTCACGATCTTTTCGATATGCTCGATCGGGTAAGATACACGGGTGTTTTCTGTCACGCTCTTGTCTTCAAAGTCGATCTTGCCCTCAGCGTCTACCGTGACGTTTTCCAGCAGCGCGTCACGTCTGATCGCATTGTAGATATCAGGCTCGCTCTCTTTGTCAAGACCGATGACCTTTGCATAGCAGCCGCCTTCAAAGTTGAATACGCCGTTGTCGTCCCATCCGTGCTCGTCGTCACCGATGAGCAGACGCTTCGGGTCGGTGGAGAGTGTTGTTTTGCCTGTACCTGACAGACCGAAGAAGATAGCGGTGTTTTCACCGTTCATGTCTGTGTTTGCGGAGCAGTGCATGGAAGCGATGCCCTGCAGCGGCAGGAAGTAGTTCATCATAGAGAACATACCCTTTTTCATTTCGCCGCCGTACCATGTGTTCAGGATGACCTGCTCACGGCTGCTGACGTTGAAGAGAACGGCTGTTTCGGAGTTGAGTCCGAGTTCCTTGTAGTTTTCTACCTTTGCTTTGGAGGCAGTATATACGATGAAGTCGGGTGTGAAGGTTTCCTGCTCCTCAGCGGTAGGCTTAATGAACATATTGGTGACAAAATGTGCCTGCCAAGCCACTTCCATGATGAAACGGACAGCCATTCTGGTGTCTTTGTTTGCGCCGCAGAATGCGTCGACCACATACAGCTTCTTGCCTGAAAGCTCATCCAAAGCAAGCTTTTTGCAGGCATCCCACGCCTGCTGTGAAGCAGGATGGTTATCGTTCGGATATTCGGGCGTTGTCCACCAAACGGTGTCCTTTGACTTTTCATCCATAACGATGAACTTATCTTTCGGTGAACGTCCTGTGTAAATACCTGTCATCACATTGACAGCGCCAAGCTCTGTGACCTGACCCTTTTCATACCCTTCGAGAGAAGGATCTGTTTCATCCTTGAAAAGCTGCTCATATGAAGGATTGTAAACGATTTCCTTCACATCGGCAATGCCGTATTTGCTGACATCAATGTTTGCCATTGCTCATTCCCCTTTTCTTAATAAAGTTCGGATATATTTTACTATACATGATCCTGTTTTGTCAATACTAAAACTCCGTTTGAAACACGAATTTCGTTTCACTGATATCGGATTTCGGAAAGAAACCGCATTATTTTCAGCAAAGCGATCCTCCCGAAACCGTCTGCGTGAAAAGTCCGTACAGACGCCTGATTCACGATAGCTCATCACTCAAAACAAACGATGCAGCAGGCTGCAAAATGCATGATGCGTCCTGCATTCCTGCAAAACGGCTGTTTATTCCGTGATCAGACCGGGCAGTTCTCTGTCTTCGATATAGTAGCCGTCACAGTCACGCATTTTGACGTTCAGGTCTTTGTCCACATAGAGATTATAGATCAGCTTATAGCTGTCTGTCATAGAAGTCACGCTTGAACAGCTCAGGGTCAGTGTGACATAGCCTTCTCTGAGCGTATGGAACTGAAAGACGCTGTAACCGTCCTCCTGCATATCCGCCGCTGTTTCTTCCAGCACCTGATTGTCGCTGATCTGGCATTTCCAGCGTCCTGCGCTCTTGTCGTCCTCTACTTTCAGCGCAAAGCCGCCCTTGATCTGTTCTGCTTTCGGGAGTGTTCTTTCAAAGTAAGTGCCGTCTGTGTGATTGATCGTAACATTCAGACCCTTATCGACAGTGATATCATAATTCAGCACATATTCCGTTCCGTTATGCGCATCATAGCTGAGTTTGATATTCGTTCTTCCTGCGGCGATCGTTGTAAAACGATACTCACGCAGCACATAGGCTCTCAGTTCGTCGATCTGCGGAGCGGATTCTGTTACCTCTACCCCTACGATGCCTTTATCCTCCACGCTGCACTTCCAGAAATACGGCGACGAGATCGGTGACTTGACCGTTACGGTAAAGCTGACGGGCGTTTTTGTCAGCACAGGTGATACCGTCAGATCAAAAGTCTTGGTATCATACTGATCATCTTCATCCTTCACTTTGATGCAAAGCTCATAATCCCCTGTATGCTGCGGTTTCCATGTAATATGGTTTGCTTCGCTGAAGTCTGAAAGCGTAGTCCAGCTGTCGCTGCCGTTTTCCTGATAATAAAAGCCGTACTGAACATCTCCGAAGCCGCCCTCGGCGTTGCCTGTCAGTTCGATTGTTTCGCCCTGCTGAAGAAACGATGTGCTGACATAGGAATGATTATACAGCGGTTCGCTGACACGGATATTGAAATACTGCTTTTCGATCTTCGTTTTATACTTTACTTTGATGCAAACCTCATAATCGCCCTGAGCAGTCGGTGTCCATTCACATACACTGTCGCTGCTGTAGCTTTGCGCCGTCATCCAGAACAGACCGTTGAGACGTACATAAAAGCCAAACTCGCATTTTTCGGGTTCAATGCCCTCTACCTTGCCGTACATCGTCAGCGTTTCACCCAGCATCAGCTTTTGTGCGCTCAGGGATGATACGTTTTTGATCTCTCTTTTTGCTTCCTTGATCTCTTCGATCAGCTGATCGAGCACCGAAACAGCGCTTGCGCGGGTCGCTGTGCCAAACACAAGAGTCAGCGCAGACAAAACCGCCACCATCAGCGCCGCTGCTTTTACTGCTGTCTTTTTCATGTGTCGTCCTCCTTTTTGTCGGGAACTATCCCATCCTGCCCGAAAGGGCTTTTGATCGATCCTGATGAGCCTGCTGACAGCATTTCCTTTCTCTGCGGTCTGCTGCCCGTCAAGCCCTCCTAAACAAACTATGTGCGCTTATGCATATTATTACCACACAAAAAAGCATCTGTCAAGTTCCCTGAAACGGAATTGACAGATGCTGACATTTCGTATTGACTTTTTTACAGCTTTTTGGGCGATTTGCAGGTCGTTATCCCTTCAACCCTGCTTTGATGATCTCATAAGACTTTTCAAGCGCTTCACCGATCTTTGCGGTATCTCCGACGCCTGCCATCGCTCTTTCGGGCTTGCCGCCGCCTTTGCCGCCTGTGATGGCAGCGATCTCTTTGATGAGCTTTCCTGCATGAAGTCCCTTTGCCTGCGCTTCCTTGCCGCAGACGACTGCAAGGTTTGCTTTTCCGCCGTCAACGCCAAACAGCACCGCCGCACCGTTCGGCGCAACGCTGAGGATACGGTCGCACATGGTTTTGAGCATTACGGAATTGGTATCTTCAAAGCAGCCCTTGATGATTCTGACGCCGTTTTCTTCCGCTGCGGAAGACATGAGGCTGTCCAAAGACATAGCGGAAATCTTTGAGGTCAGACGTTCGATCTCTCTGTCCTTCTCTTTCAGCTCGGACACCGTGCTTTCGCAGGACAATGCAAGATTATTGGCATTTGTCACTTTCAGCGCCTTCATGCAGCTGTGAACAATCGCTTTCTGACTGTCTAAAAGCTGCAAAACGCCCGTACCGGTCACGGCTTCGATCCTTCTGACGCCCGATGCGACCGAACCTTCGCTGACGATGCGGAACAGTCCGATCTTAGCGGTATTATCAATATGCGTACCGCCGCAAAATTCCTTTGAGAAATCGCCGATCATAACAACTCTGACGATATCGCCGTATTTTTCTCCGAACAGCGCCATTGCGCCGAGCTTCTTAGCTTCGTCAATGGGCATTTCTCTTGTCACGACGTCCACGCTTTCAAAGATTTGCTCATTGACAAGCGTTTCGATCTGCTGCAGTTCTTCGTCTGTCACGGCTGAGAAATGTGTGAAGTCAAACCGCAGCTTTTCGCTGTCGACAAGCTGACCTGCCTGCTCTACGTGAGTGCCAAGCACTTTTCTTAACGCTGCCTGCAAAAGGTGAGCCGCCGTATGGTTGCGCATGGTAGCATACCGCACGGTCTTATCCACCTGTGCGCAGACGGTCTGACCGACTTCTACCGTACCTTTTCTGATATGGCAGCGGTGCATATAAATGCCGTTATGGTCTTTGACCGTATCCAGCACGGCAAGCTCTGCGTCCGCCGTTGTCAGCACGCCCTTATCCCCCACCTGTCCGCCGCTTTCTGCATAGAACGGTGTTTTATCCAGTACAATCAGCACATCTTCATCTGTACCGCCAAATTCTGTGAGTTCGCCGTCAGACACGATCGCTGCGATCTTAGATTCTGTTGTCAGCTCCTGATAACCGACAAATTCTGTCTTTGTGATATCGCCGAGATCTACCGCATCGCTCAGCCATGCATCTGCGCCTGCGTTCTTTCTGGCATTCTTTGCACGGAGCTTCTGCTCCTTGAGCAGCTCCTGATAGCCGTCAAGATCCACTGTGAAGCCTTTTTCCTCAGCAACTTCGCGGATCAGGTCGATCGGGAAGCCGAAGGTATCGTTCAGCTTGAAAGCGTCAGCGCCTGAAATACGGTTGGTATCGCTGTTTTTGATGATATCCTCCAGCAGCGCAAAACCCTGATCGAGCGTTCTGCCAAAGCTCTCCTCCTCTGTCTTGATGACCTTCACGATCAAATCACGCTTTTCGGAAAGTTCGGGGTAAGAGAGATTCTCCTGAATGACGGTATCGACGACCTTATAAAGGAAAGGCTCTTTGACATTCAGCAGTCTGCCGTGACGGGCAGCCCTGCGCAGCAGTCTTCTCAGCACATAACCTCTGCCCTCGTTAGAAGGCATGACGCCGTCACCGATCATGAAGGTGGTGCTTCTGATGTGATCTGTGATAACACGCAGAGAGATGTCTGTCTTTTCACCTGCGCCGTAACTTACGCCGACAAGTTCGGAGATCTTTTTCATGATATTCTGCACGGTATCGACCAGAAACAGGTTATCTACCCCCTGCATCACGCACGCAAGACGTTCCAGTCCCATACCTGTATCAATATTCGGGTGATCCATCGGTTCATAGTGACCCTTGCCGTCACTGACGAACTGGGAAAATACGTTGTTCCAGACTTCCACATATCTGTCGCAGTCACAGCCTACGCCGCAGGTCGGTTTGCCGCAGCCGTATTTTTCGCCTCTGTCAAAATACAGCTCCGTACACGGTCCGCAGGGACCTTCGCCGTGCTCCCAGAAGTTATCTTCCTTTCCAAGACGTACCAA
>ONYV01000013.1 GCA_900322105.1 uncultured Eubacteriales bacterium
CATTTTGCATCTCCTGACATAGTGGTGGCGTTTGCCTGAATGCTGCCCTTGAGGGCTTCTTCAAACCATGATGCGCCCTGGATAAAGCCCGGGTCGGAGGCATTGAAGCAGCTGCCCTTGATGGCGTCACGGCTTTTGTCGTTGAAAGCGGCGATCTCTTCGGAGAGCAGCTTCATGTTGCCCTGAACGGCAGTCGCTTTCGGACAGGTGGTGGCGGCGGCTGTCCACGGTTCGCCGTAGATCAGGATATCGGGGCTGATCTTGTCGAGGGCTTGGCGGATGGCGTTCATGGTGTCGACATCGTGGATGCCCATCAGGTCGAATCGGAAACCGTCAAGGTGATATTCCGTTGCCCAGTAGGTCAGGGAGTCGATCATGAATTTCTGATACATCGCACGGTCGCTGGCAGTCTCGTTGCCGCAGCCTGAACCGTTATTGTAGCCGCCTTTGGCATCCTGCCGATAGTAATAACCCGGAACGGTGAAGTCGAACCAGTCGTTGATGCCTGAACCGCCGTAGTTGGTGTGGTTATAGACAACGTCCATGACAACGCCGATGCCTTTGTTGTGCAGGGACTGAACCATCTGCTTGAACTCGTTGACTCTCACTTCGCCGTGGTAGGGGTCGGTGGAGTAGGAGCCTTCGGGGGTGTTGTAGTTCATCGGGTCATAGCCCCAGTTGAACTGGTCGGTGTTGAGTTTGGTTTCGTCTACGCTGGCGTAATCATAGACGGGGAGCAGATGCACGTGGGTGATGCCTAAATCGGCAAGGTAATCTACGCCTGTGGGGTTTTGACCGTCGTTATTGACGGTCGTGCCTGTTTCTGTAAAGGCAAGATACTTGCCTTTGTTTTTCATGCCTGAATCGGGGGACGCTGAGAAATCACGGACGTGCGCTTCCCATATGATGGCGTCTGTCTGGTTGGGGCAGGATACACGCTTGTCGTTTTCCCAGCCTGCGGGGTCGGTGCTGTTCAGATCCAGTACCATGCCGCGCATACCGTTGACGCCTGTTGTGCGGGCATAGATATCAACGGTCTCTTTTGTTTTGCCGTCGCAGGTGACAAGATAGGTGTAGTAAGTGCCGTTGAGATCGCCGCTGATGGTGATGCTCCAGACACCCTGACTGCCCTTTGTCATATCCTTTGTTTCAATGACCGCTGCGCCTGTTTCCGTGTCGCTGCCTGTGGTGTAGCGCTTGATCTGCACCTTGGTGGCGGTCGGCGCCCATACTTTGAAGGTGGTGGATGCTTTGCTGTAGACAGCGCCCAGATCGTTTCCGCTGTAAGCGTACTGATCCAGTGCTGACATCTGGGAGTAGGTGACGGCGCTTGCCTGTATGGTTGCGCCGACAGAGAAGATGGAGACCGACAGCAAGCCTGCCATCAACAGGGACGTGACTTTGCGAAAGCCTTTTGTAAGTGTTGACATTAGCTTCTGACCTTCTTTCTGTTTTCTTTTGGACAATGCATTTGTCGGAAGGATACAATGCCCTATTTTCTATAGTGTAATATAAAACGGTTCTATTTTAATTCTTTTATAGAATTATAGTGGATATTCAACAGGTTTTTTTCGGATATTACAAAAAACTTGTGATGAAATGCTAAAGGAAAACAAATGATAAAAATGAGATAAATGATATATTCATAAAATTATGAAAATTCGACCTTTTGGGGTCGATTTTTTTTGTGTTCGGAGGGGTGAGTGAAAGGAGGTTTTGTAAGTGACAAAAAATAAAAAAAGAAAAGTCAGCGCAAGGGAACTGAAATTCTGTCGGGCATATGCGGAAACAGGCAATGCTGTTTTGTCAGCTCTCAGGGCAGGATATGAAAGGGAACGTGCAGAAGAAGCAGGCGCTATGCTGCTGAGTCGGGATGAGATCCTGTCGGAGATCGGCAGGCTGCTGGACAGGCGGCTGCAAATTGCAAGGCAGCAGGCGTTTGCCGGATATGAAAGGATCGCTTTCGGTGATGTGACGGATGCGGTGCGGCTGCTGTTCAAGGGTGATGACTTTGACGGTGATGTTTCGGGGTATGATCTCTTTCATGTTGCTGAGATCAAGCGCCCGAAAGAGGGAGCGATGGAGATCAAGTTCTTTGACCGGCTCAAGGCTCTTGAAAAATTGGAGCAGTACGGTCAGCAGGAACGTTCGGGTCCTTCGGACTTCTATCAGGCGCTTGTCGGGGGGATCTCCCGACTGAAAAACAGTGACGGAGAGGGTGATGCGTCTGCATGAGCTTTTATCCCTTTTCTGAAAAACAACTTGACGTGCTTTCCTGGTGGTCGCCGCACAGAGAAAGTTCACGATATGACGGGATCATTTGTGACGGCGCTGTCAGAAGCGGCAAAACACTTTGTATGAGCGTGTCCTTTGTTTCGTGGGCAATGTTTTCGTTCGATCACGGGAATTTTGCCATCTGCGGAAAAACGATACGTTCCGTTAAGAGAAATGTCGCAGCTCCTTTGATCCATGTGCTCAGGGAGCTGGGCTTTACGGTGGAAGAAAAACTGTCTGCAAACATCTTTCGTGTGATCTCCGGCAACAGAGAAAATACCTTTTATCTCTTTGGCGGAAAGGACGAGGGGTCGGCGTCTCTCATTCAGGGTATGACGCTCTGGGGCGTGATGTTTGACGAGGCGGCGCTGATGCCGAGATCGTTTGTGGAGCAGGCGCTGGCAAGATGCTCGAAGGAACATTCCAAGCTCTGGTTCAACTGCAATCCCGAATATCCTCAGCACTGGTTCTGTCGGGAGTGGGTCAGGAAAACGAAAGAGAAAAATCTGTATTACCTGCATTTTCTGATGGACGACAATCCGTCTTTATCCGAAAAGATCAGAGAAAGGTACAAGACACTTTACTCGGGCAGCTTTTATGACAGGTTCGTTTTGGGAAAATGGTGCGCAAGCGAAGGGCTGGTGTATCCGTTTATGTCGGATGAGAAAATGCTTTATGACAGACCGCAGGGTGAAGCGGAGGAATATGTGATCTCGTGCGATTACGGTACGGTGAATCCTGCCTCCTTCGGGTTATGGGGGTTGTATGACGGGATATGGTATCGTCTGGAGGAATATTACTACAGCTCGAAAAGAGAGGGTATGTCCAGAACAGACGAGGAGCATTATCAGGGTCTTTGTGAACTGGCAGGCGGCAGGGAGATCAGAAAGATCGTGGTCGATCCATCCGCTGCAAGCTTTATCGAGGTCATCAGGAGACACGGAAAATATGCGGTCACCCCTGCGAAGAATCAGGTCATCAACGGGATACGTCAGACAAGCACGGCGCTGAAAGACGGGGTCATCCGTATTTGCAGGAACTGCGAAGACGCTGTGAGGGAATTCGGACTGTATCGCTGGGAAAGTGACGGAAAGGATTCGCCTTTGAAAGAAAATGACCATGCGATGGATGATATCCGTTATTTTGTGGCGACGGTTCTGAATGAGGATGAAGATTACTTTTATGTATTCGCTTCTGACAGATAGCGTCGTTTCGGGTGGCGACGGGTGGGCGAAAAAAGAGGAGGTGAAAGGATGGAATGGTTCAGAAAGAAAAAACAAAAGGAAGCGCTGACACTTCAGACGGCTGTCAGCGACGGTTACAGCTATGGCGGCTATGCCTTTCTCGACCAAAGCAAAAATCCTGTTTATGAAAGAAGGCTCTATCAGGCACTTCGGGAGAATATCCCTGTGATCGACGCAGCAGTGGAAAAGCTGATTCGGCTGATCGGGAGCTTTCATGTCAGGTGCCGTGACAAGGAAGTGGAGCAGGAGCTGGAACGATTCCTGCAAAATGTTCGTGTCAACGGCTGTCAGAGAGGGATCGACAGCTTTTTGCAGGGCTATATGGATGATCTCATCACCTATGGTACGGCGGCAGGAGAAATGGTGCTTGCCAAAAACGGAAAGCAGATCGCCGCTTTATACAATGCTTCTCTCGATAATATCGAACTGACCGCTGACAAGAATCCGCTGGACGTGACCGTATGCGCGATCACTCCCGACGGCGAAAGAGTGCCTGTGAAGTATCCTGCTTTGGTGATGTGTACGACAATGATGAATGAATCCGGAAAGCTGTACGGTACTTCTCTGCTCAGGGGACTGCCCTTTGTGGGCGAGCTGCTGATGAAGATCCTGTATGCGATCGGAACAAACTGGGACAGAGTGGGAAATGTGCGCTTTGCGGTGTCATATAAACCCGGCGACAGTGACAGGAGCTTTACCAAGGAAAGAGCGGCTCAGATTGCTTCGGAATGGAGCAAGGCGATGAAAAGCCGTGAGCCGAAAGATTTTGTGACGGTGGGGGATGTCAGCATCAAAGTTATCGGCGCTGACAATCAGATCCCCGAAATGCAGGTGCCTGTCAGGATATTGCTCGAACAGATCTTGTCAAAACTCTCGATACCGCCGTTTTTGCTGGGATTTTCGTGGTCTTCGACCGAAAGAATGTCTTCTCAGCAGGCGGATATCCTGACAAGCGAGCTGGAATATTACCGTGGACTGCTTTCGGGTGTGATACGACAGATCGTTACTCTTTATCTGAAACTGCGTGGCGCAGCGGATGACGTTTTGATCGAATGGGACAACATCAGCTTGCAGGATGAGGTAGAGCTTGCCCGTGCAGGACTTTTGAATGCGCAGGCGGAGAAACTAAAAAATGAATGTTCGGAAGGAGGATGAAACTATGGAAAAGGATGCAGGTGCTTTGAAAGAAAATGAGCTTGCTGCGATCAACCGCTACACCCGAAGAGAACTTCGGGAGGAGGATGTCTATGCATTCTCGCTAATACTGTGTGATAACGATATCGACAGGGATCTGGAACGCTTTTCGGATGAGGCGCTTGATACACTTTCGGAGCTGTTTGTCGGCGTGACAGGGATCGCCGATCATGACCCGAAAACAAAAAACCAGAGCGCAAGGATCTTTTCCTGCTCGGTGGAGGAAGTATCGGGAAAAATGACTTCAGACGGTCTTCCTTACCGCAGATTATGCGCCAGAGCGTATTTGCCAAGAAGTGTGCAGAATCAGGAAATGATCCTGGCGCTTGACAGCGGCATCCGCAAAGAAGTGAGCATCGGATGCTCAGTGAAACACCGTATCTGCTCGATCTGTGGAGAGGATATCTCGGAATGTCAGCATATCAAGGGCAGAAAATACGGAAATCAGCTGTGCTTTGCAGAACTTCGTGAAGTGACGGATGCGTATGAATGGTCGTTTGTCGCCGTGCCTGCCCAAAAAGCGGCAGGCGTTACAAAAGGTTATCGGGGTCAGACAGACCCTGTCAACAAAACAGTGTGTCCCGATCGGAAGATCGGAGACAGGAAAGGAGTTACGATGGAACTGGAAAAGAAATTGTTCTCGGAAACAAAACAGGAGTTTTCCGCAGGAGAAATACAGGAGCTTGCAGAGCGTTTCAGAAAATTGCAGAAATCGGCAGAGGACGGCAGAATGTACCGTGAGATGCTGATGAAGGAGATCAGAAAGACTTCCGCTTTGGCGCTGCCTGAGCTGACAGCGGAAACGATCGTGAAGATGGCGGAGGGGCTGACGGTTCGGGAACTGAATGAGCTGAACAAGGCGCTCCGAAATAAAGCGGAAGATGTGCTGCCCATGACGCCGCAGCTTTACAAAGCAGGCAAAACACAGGGCGGCAACGAAAACTATTCTAATATTTGATTTTTAAGGAGGAATTTATCATGAGTGTATCTTTTATGGGATTTAATGAAGGCGTATTGACGTTTGAGGCGGTGAGCGGAGTAGCAGCCGGAAAGCCTGTGATGATCTCCGGAAGCGGCAAGGTGCAGGCGGTGAGCAGCGGCGTTTTTTGCGGTATTTGTCTGAATGTACGTGAGGGCTTTGCGGCAGTGCAGCTCAGCGGTTATGTGAAAGTGCCTTTTTCCGGTTCGCTTTCGGTCGGTTATCAGAAGATCGGTGCTGACAGCAGCGGCAAAGTAAAGGCAGACGCAACGAACGGCAGAGAGTATCTGGTGGTAGATGTGGATGCTGCAGCAGGTACGGTCGGTATCATTCTTTGAGAAAAATAATATAAGGAGGAAATGAACTATGGCATATTTTGATACGATCCATCTTGAAAAGGGTATGTACAGCAACGGAAAGTCTCTGACAGAGGTACTGGAGGGTCTTGACCCCTCTGAAAACTATAAAGGCACTGATCTGGAAGGGCTGGACGCCTTTCAGAGACAGCTCAAGCGCTTTGATATTCGTGTGGGCGGCGCATATTCTGACTGTGTGCAGAAGTTCTTCGATACTTCCGACTCTGCGGCGCTGTTTCCTGAATATGTGTCCAGAGCCGTTCGTCAGGGTCTGGAAAACAACGACTATCTGAAAGATATCGTTGCGGCAAAGACGGTGATCGATGGGATGGATTACCGCACGGTAGTGTCTTCTCCGTCTGATGACGACAAGTCCCTCAAGCCTGTTGCGGAGGGCGCTGTGCTGCCGCAGACGAACATCAAGACCGGTGAAAATCTTGTGAAGCTCATGAAGAGAGGCAGGATGTTAGTGGCGTCTTATGAGGCGATCCGTTTTCAGCGTCTGGATCTCTTTACCGTGACGCTGCGTCAGATCGGCGCTCATATCGCAAGAGAACAGCTCAAGGATGCCGTCAATGTCATCATCAGCGGTGACGGAAACAACAATGCGGCTTCTGTTGTGGCACTGGATACAGCCAATACGCTGACGTACA
This sequence comes from uncultured Eubacteriales bacterium, assembly GCA_900322105.1. Lineage (GTDB taxonomy): Bacteria > Bacillota > Clostridia > Oscillospirales > Acutalibacteraceae > UBA1213. The sequence goes on from ONYV01000013.1 coordinate 6,701, forward strand.
GCGATCTGATCGATCTCTGGGCAAATTTGGCGCCGTATCAGATGAACACGATGTTAGCGCCGACCGATATGATGCAAAAGCTCCTGTCTCTCAGCGAGATGAAAGACGCTCAGGCAGGACTTACCTTCCAGGGTACGGGCAGAATGATCACACCTCTTGGCGCAAAGCTGCTGCATATCCCGTCGATGGTATCGGGAAAGATCATTGGCATGGACAAAAACTGTGCGCTGGAAATGGTACAGTCCGGCGGCGTCATTCTGGATGCGGACAAGCTCATTGACAGACAGCTGGAAAGAGCTTCTGTCAGCTGCATTGCAGGTTTTGCAAAAATCTTTACGGGCGCTTCCAAAGTGCTTGCATAAGAAAGGAGCGAAGACGGTTGTGTTGAATCTGAACAGAATTACAGAGGGTTTCAGGCGGCTGTCGGGTCTTTCGGAGGATGAGGTAAATGAGTGCAGGGAGCTGTGCAAAGGTGCGGCGGAACATATTCTTCGGCTGGTTCCCTGCGTATCAGGCAGCAACGGCGGCAAAGCGGAATTTGCCGCCGCTGCTCTTGCCCATTACCGCTATCTGCTGAAAGTGATGTCAGACGGTACTGAGCAGGTCAGCATCGGGGAGGTTTCTGTCCGCTATGGGAGTGATCGTTTACAGTATGCGGAAAAGCTGTATCGGGATGCATTGTCTGACATTGACGGTCGTGTGGATGATGAATTTGTGTTTGAGGGTGTATGAATGAACGGGATAAAAAATGTGTTCTCAAAGCTCGGCGTTTGCATCAGCGCGGAAAAACAGAACGGAACGGTATATGGAAAAGGGCTGATCTATCCTTTGAAGTATTATCAGCAGAGGAGAAGCCGTTTGCAATACGGCAGGGAAGGAAAGAGTGAAGAAAAACTGTATTTGTTTCTTTGTGACAAAGGATTTCTTGCAGGAGCGGATGATCGGACAGTGATACGGGATGAAAGCGGCGAGCGCTACCGTATGCTGTGGATGGATGATTTTTCCTGCGGGATCGGGGCATATACAAAAGCCTGCTTGAGAAAGATTACGGAGGTGGAGGACAATGCATGAGTCTTTTTTGAACAGAATGATGGAAGCGGTAAGCTGCGCAGAAGAGCTGCAGGAGTGCCGTGTCATCAGGGCAAACGAAGGGCAGGAAATACCGTACCCGATCGGAAGGACAATCGTTTGCTGCTCTTTGGACAAAGCAGACAGGATGGACTATCTTTTGGGTTATGATGAATGCATCTGCGAAGGGGAAAAACTGAGTGTCAGCGTTTTAGCAGGTGCGCATTTTGGCGGTGATCTGTGTGAACAGACGGCTCAGGCGGTTTGCAGGACGATCTTGAATGCAGATACAGAAAAGGAGATCGTATCGGTCTGTGTGGAAAAATGTATGTACGATAAAATAAATGATGCATATAAAGTAATAATGAGGTTTTCTTTGCGGGAATATCTGACAGACTTTTGTGAAAAAAGATGATCTCTGTGAAGAAAGCTGTCAATGACTGACAGGAGGGAAGGGTTTGAGTGAATGAATTGATCTGCGGCAGGGATGTTGCCGTTTTTATTGACCGTCAGCAGGTGTTGCAGGCAGAGAGCGCCGTGCTGAAAGTTACTGTGCAGCATCACAAGGTCAGGAGCTGTTTTTGCTGTGAGGATATCGCTGCTGTTGAGAAGAGCAGGAGCATTAAGCTGCATCTGACAGGTATCAGGCTGAAAAGACCGTATGAAAACTGTAATTTCTTTGATCTGGATCATTTTACTGTCCGTGTCTTTATCGATGGTATCTGTTATGTGCTGGAAGGGTGCTTTTGGGATGACTTCCATGCGCTGGCGGACAAGGAAAAATTCAGGGAACATATCAGCATCAGCGCATTAAGGATCAGAAAAGAGGAGGATGATGATCGTGAGGGAAGCTGAAAACAGCGAAATGCTGAGAGGGTATTTTATGCTGAAAGCGGATGAGCCTGATGAAGTGAACAGGCTGACAGAGCTGCTGCAGTCTGACGGGCTGCGGTATGACAGGGCGCTGGATGCGCAGGAGGAAACAGATGAACTGTAAAGGAAAAATGAGCTTCGGGGATCTTGTCTTTCCGATCAATCCGTATCTGATCAGGGTACGGCATCAGAGAACCGTTGCAAGACAAAAAACGCTCGGCGGACAGGAAGCTGTGTGCGATATGGGACAAAACGGCAGGATCGTCAGCGGCGAGGGGGAGTTTTTTGGCAGCAGCGCCGCCGCTTACTTTGATGAGCTGAAAAAACGCTTTGAAGAAGAGGCGGTCGGCGTGCTGTATCTGCCCTCTCAGAAGCCGATGATCGCCGTGTTTGAGGAACTGGAACTGATCGGGGAGGATATCGGGGACGTGATACGGTTTCGGTTTCAGTTTCGGGAAGCGCCCGATCAGGGGATGCTGAAAAATGCAGGATGGCTGATCTCTGACGGCAAAAAATGCTTATGGGACTATGCCGATGAAACCGGTGTGGATGTCGGGCTGCTGCTGGAAATGAATCCGAATGTCAGAAGACCCGATGCGGCGATTGAAAGCGGAAAGAAGGTGTTTTTTTGCTGACGTTTAAGGTATGGGATGTACATAATAAGACGGTTTGGTTTCGGCATCCGCTGAGCGTGAGTCTGATCACAGAAGAAAGCGCGCCTGCGGATGGCTTGAAAGCGTCGTTTGCCGTTTCGGGTGATGTGCCTGCGCTGCGCTTTGTGGAGGTGTTCAGCGGACAGGAGCGGCTGTTTTGCGGAGCGGTCGATGAGCAGACGGTTCTTCAAAATAAAAACGGAACCGTGCTGATGCTCGCTGCAAGAAGCCGCGCGGCTGTTCTGCTCGACAATGAAGCAAGACCGCAGACGTATATCAAGCCGTCAATGAATGTCCTGATGCAGCGGCATTTCCGTCCGCTGGGCTTTCATTCCTTTTGCGGAACGGAGGATACCTTTATCGGACATCTGACGATCGAGAAAGGGATGAGCGAATGGGCGGTGCTGAACAGGTTTTGCGAAACGTTTTTGCAGACATCGCCAAGACTCAGGCGTGACGGCGTGATCGACATCACGGGAGAAGACCCCGAAGAAACGGTTTTTCTCTCGGAAGACAGGATCTTGTCCTTTCGGCGCACGTTTCGGTATTCATCGCTGATCTCCGAGATCCTTGCCCGTACCTATGTCGGAGGGGCATACAGTATGCCGCTGTACAGCAATAAAGCACAGGAAATGGGGATCAAAAGAAAACGGTATGCGGACACGGCAGGAAGCAGAAACAGAAGTGTGCTGAGTGCGGAAAAGTGTTTACAAAAGGCAGACGCAGCCTTTGAACAGATCATCGTGGAATGCAGCGGCTGTTTGTTCTGCGAAACGGGAACAACACTCATTCTTTCGGGCGATCGCAGACGCTATCGGGTGAAAGAAGCGGTCTGTATGTATGATCTGTCGGGAGAAAAAACAAAGATCACTGCGGAGGTGAAGCAGGAATGAAGCTATCGGGAAAACTGATGAAAAAACAGGGAGAGACACTTTCGTGCCGTTCGGGTGTGGTCACGAACAGCGCAGACCGCAGATTATCCGCAAGTGCAGCAGGCGGCAAACGGCAGACAGCGATCGTAGCGCCCGGTGGGATCGGATATATCCCGAAACCCGGAGAAGATGCGGTGATGCTGACAAACGACAATGAGCAGCTTTGTCTGGGTGTCAGAATGCTGAAAAATGATTTTGAGATCGAGCCGGGGGAATTGGTGCTGTATGCGGGGGCGGCAAGCATCATTCTGAGAAAGAACGGAAAGATCGAGATCAATGGAGAGGTATATCTCAACGGTGAAAGACTGGAGGTGGAAAGCTGATGGATGCGAAGATCGGCACAGACGGGGATCTTGTGTTGGATGAAAGCGGAAGGCTTTGCTGTGTTTCGGGAAAAGAGGAACTCTATCAAAGAATGTATCTGCGATTGGCTGCGGTCAGGGGCGGCTTTTTATATGACAAGAGCTTTGGCAGTGATATCGGCACGATAGATCTGACAAAGGAAGACGCCGTTTTGATGATAGAAGCGATGGCAAGGAGAGCGCTGGCAGAGATCAGAGATGCGGAAGTGACAGGCGCTGTGATCGAAGAACAAGCGGTGACGGTATTTGTCAGCTGTCAGGGAGATGAGTTTGCAATTGAGATCAAAAGGAGAGACGTAAATGAGTAAAACATATCAGGAGATCCTGAAAACCATGACAGATGAGTTCACAGAGCGGACGGGAATGGAAATAGACGCTGCAAGCGATATCGGGATCAGGATGCAGGTGCTGGCAGGAGAAATCTATGATCTGCTTACGGAGATCGACGATCTTCGTCGGCAGATGTTTCCGCACACAGCCACAGGAGAGATGCTGGAACTGCACGCAAGGGAGAGGGGACTTTCACGTATCAAAGGAAACAAGGCGCAGGGACTGCTGGTCTTTATGCTGGAGATGCCGCTGGAATATTCCTTTGTGATACCTGCGGGGACGGTATGCAGTACGGATGACGGCAGTTTGAAATTTGTCACAAAGCAGGACGGACGCATCGAAAGAGGCAGTACGATGGCATGGATCTCTGCGGAAGCGGCGGACAGCGGTGAACAATATAATATCGGCAGCGGCATGGTGAATACCATCGTGACCTATCTTTCGGTCGGAATACGGCTGAATAATGCGTCGGCTTTTTCGGGAGGTACGGAGGATGAAGGGGACGAGGCGCTGCGCAGGAGATTATCAGACAGTTACCGTGAAGCGCCGAACGGTGCAAATGCTGCGTTTTTTATCGACTTAGCCAAAAGCGTGGAGGGAATACAGTCTGCAAACGCCTATGCTTTGGAAAACGATCCCGGATGGGCGGCGATCATCTTAGGCGGCAGAGGCGCTGTGCCGGAGGCTGACGCATTTGCTGCGGCATCAAACCTTTTGAACCGTCATGCGCCGTTGGGCGTTCGTCTGCTGATACAGAATCCGTCGATGATCGATACCGATATCAGTGTGTCGGTATCGGCAAGCGCAGGGTACAGCTTTTCTTCTGTCAAAAGCAGAGTAGAGGAGGCGGTGCGTGACTTTATGCTGTCGCTGAGTGTGGGAGAAAAACTCTATCTTTCGGCGCTTGGCAAGGCAGTGCTTGAAGTGGACGGTGTGGAAAACTATGCCTTT
>ONYV01000118.1 GCA_900322105.1 uncultured Eubacteriales bacterium
AAGAGACAAGTAAGACGGTGCTTCGGAAGTTTCCGAGGAAGTCTACTGATGATAGAAATGGGGAATGATACAAATGAAGATCGTTCTGACGGACGCACAAACGGTGGTGGACGAGGCTGTCACTGCCGATATTCTCAAGCAGTTCGGAGAAGTGGAAGCGCACGGTCTGCTGCGGTATGAAGAAGTGGCGGACAAGGTGACGGATGCTGACTTGATCGTCTGCAATAAAACACTGCTGAACGAATATACCCTGCGCAAAGCAGACCGCCTGCGCTATATCGGATTATTTGCGACAGGCTACAACAATATCGACATTGAATACTGCCGCAAAAAAGGCATCACCGTCTGCAACGCAGGCTCCTATTCTACCAACGCTGTTGCGCAGCACACCTTTGCGCTGATCTTAGCGCATTACAACAAGGTTTCTTCCTACAATCAATATGTTCAGGACGGCAAATGGAAACGCAGCCCCACTTTCTCTCCCTTTGTCTATCCGCTGAATGAACTTGCAGGAAAGACCATCGGTATCGTCGGACTTGGTGCGATCGGTCAGGCAGTTGCGAAGATTGCTCTTGCCTTTGGAATGAACGTCATCTTCCATAACCGCAGTCTGCGTGAATTTGACGGCGCAAAACAGGTAACACTGACAGAACTCCTTCAGCAAAGCGATATTGTGACGGTGCATTGTCCGCTGAACGCCGATTCCGAGAATATGTTCAACAAAGTCAGCTTTGCTCTGATGAAACAAGGCGCTTTGTTTGTCAACACAGCGCGCGGCGGCGTGATGCAGGAGGAAGATCTGCTGAGCGCTCTGAACAGCGGTCATTTGGGCGGCGCTTGCATTGATACGCTGAGGGTCGAGCCAATGGAAGAAAACTGTATTCTGATGCAGGCAAAAAACTGTATCATCACACCGCACATTGCTTGGGCGCCTGTAGAAACACGCAGTCGGCTGATGCGGATCGTTGCGGAAAATATCCGACAGTTCCTCAACGGCACACCGCAGAATGTAGTCAGCGGATAATGCTGACATATCACAAGCATCCGTTTTCAAAGCGAGCATGCAAAGGATCAGTAAAAAGGAAGGACTATACACGATTATGACATTAAAAGAATTAAAGATCGGCGAATCTGCCGTGATCAAAAAGGTCGGCGGAGAAGGGAGTCTGCGGCAGCATTTTCTGGACATGGGCGTCATACCCGGCGCCGAGCTGACAATGGTAAAATATGCGCCGATGGGCGACCCCATACAGCTGAGAATCCACGGCTATGAGCTGACGCTGCGGCTTTCAGACGCCGAAAAGATCGAGATCGAACAGATCAGCCCCAAAGCCGAAAAAAAGACCCGCAAGTCAAAACATTCTGTTCACCCCGGACTTGGAGAAGAAGGAAAGTATCACCCAAAAGGCAGCGGTGACCCTCTGCCCGACAAAACAAAACTGACGTTTGCACTGGTCGGAAATCAGAACAGCGGAAAAACCACCCTCTTTAACCGTCTGACAGGCTCCAGCCAACACGTGGGAAACTTTCCCGGCGTCACGGTCGACCGCAAAGACGGCGTGATCAAAGGGCATCCCAACACCGTTATCACCGATCTGCCCGGTATCTATTCCATGTCGCCCTATTCCGAAGAAGAGATCGTTTCACGTAATTTTGTATTGGAACAAAAACCAAAAGCGATCATCAATATCGTTGACGCTACAAACATTGAACGAAACCTCTATCTGACAATGCAGCTTCTTGAAATGGACGTGCCGATGGTCGTAGCGCTCAACATGATGGACGAGGTAACCGCCAACAGCGGTTCTGTGGACATCAATACCCTTGAAGAACTCTTAGGCGTGCCTGTCGTACCGATCTCCGCCGCAAAGAACGAGGGCGTAGACGAGCTTGTCAAGCACGCAGTCCATATTGCCCATTACAGGGAAAAACCGGGGCGGCAGGATTTTTGCCGTTCAGAAGACCGCAGCGGCGCCATTCACCGCTGTCTGCACGCTGTGATACATCTTATCGAAGAAAAAGCGAAAACAGCAGCGCTGCCGATACGCTTTGCCGCATCCAAGCTGATCGAAGGCGATCCTCTCGTATCCGAAAAGCTGAAGCTCTCCGAAAGCGAAACAAACACCCTCGAACACATCATCAAGCAGATGGAAACCGAGTCGGGCATGGACAGAAACGCCGCCATTGCGGATATGCGCTTTTCGTTCATTTGCCGAGTATGTGATGAAACCGTCGTTAAACCGACCGAAAGCAAAGAACACCAGCGCAGCCGCAAGATCGACAAGATCCTGACAGGCAAATATACCGCCATACCGATGTTTATCCTCATCATGGGGCTGATCTTCTATCTGACCTTTGACGTGATCGGCGGCAACCTGCAGGGATTGCTCGAAACGGGCATTGACTCCCTGACAGAAGCGCTGCGGGGCTGGATGGAAGGCGCTAATGTCAACCCCGTTATCACGGGACTGATCTTAGACGGTATTTTTGCAGGTGTCGGAAGTGTTCTGACGTTTCTGCCCATTATCATCACCCTGTTCTTCTTCCTGTCTTTGCTGGAAGATACGGGATATCTTGCAAGGGTAGCCTTTGTGATGGATAAACTGCTGCGAAAGATCGGTCTTTCGGGACGGAGTATCGTGCCGATGCTGATCGGCTTTGGCTGTACCGTGCCTGCGGTCATGTCTACCAGAACGCTGCCCAGCGAACGTGACAGAAAGATGACCATCCTGCTCACGCCTTTCATGAGCTGTACCGCAAAGCTGCCGATCTATATGTTCTTTGTGGACGCATTCTTTGAAAGTTACAAATGGCTGATCGTGACGGGACTTTATGTTCTGGGCATCGTCGTGGGGATCCTCATGGCGCTGATCTTCAAAAAGACGCTCTTCAAAGGTGAAGCCGTTCCCTTTGTAATGGAACTGCCAAACTACCGCCTGCCCGGAGCGAAAAACGTCATCATGCTGCTCTGGGATAAATGTAAGGACTTTTTGCAGCGCGCCTTTACCATCATCTTCCTTGCCACCATTGTTGTCTGGTTCCTGCGGAATTTTGATTTCCATATGAATATGGTAGAGGATTCTCAGAACAGTATTTTAGCGGTGATCTCAGGACTGATCGCGCCGATCTTTGCGCCGATCGGTCTGAACGACTGGCGGATCGTCACCTCGCTCTTCACAGGCTTTATTGCCAAAGAAAGCGTTGTTTCCACATTGGGCGTGCTTTACGGCACATCGCTGACCACCTTGATGACGCCGCTGACTGCCGCCTCTTTGCTGACGTTCAGCTTGCTGTATACGCCATGCGTTGCAGCGATCGCCTCCGTCAAGCGTGAGCTTGGGAGAAAATGGGCGCTCGGTGTCGTATTGTGGCAGTGCGTGGTCGCATGGGCGGTCGCTATGGTTGTATATTATATCTGCATGGCGTGCGGATTACGATAGATCAAGGAGGAAACCATTATGAGCACTGCCGATATCATCATCACCGTCATCCTTACGGTGATCGTCATTGTCATCGTTGCCGTTTTGATACGCAACAAGAAAAAAGGCAAGGGAAGCTGTTCCTGCGGCTGCAGCGGATGTCAGAATCCGTACTGCACACAAAGTCAGACCCCGTCCGACCCTTCAGAAGATGACCCTACCGATACCGCATCATAACGAGAATATTTTAACACACCTGAAAAAGAGCAGTTACCGTTTGAATACGATAACTGCTCTTTTGCTTTATGTCATATGTTTCAATTTTCGGATGATCTCCCGTTTATACTGCATGAATGGCTCTGACAAATGAAAATCCTCTGCTCTCGGCTTTGGTTCACGGATGATGATCTCATCCGAAAGTGTCGCAGGCTTGCCGCATAAGAGATAGATGCGGTCAGAGAGCAGGATCGCTTCATCAATATCGTGGGTGATGAAGATCGTGGACAGCTTGATACGGCTCATCACGTCCAGATACCAGCGGTGCATCTCCGCTTTGGTAAAAGCGTCCAGCGCACTGAACGGCTCATCCAGCAGTGCCACGTCCGCCGAGAAAAGATAAGTCCTCAGCAGCGCCGCTCTCTGACGCATACCGCCCGACAACTCCATCGGATAGTTCTTTTGTGTGCCTTCAATGCCGAACTGTTCAAAATAAGCGCCTGCTTTTTTTCGGGCTTCCTTTTTCTTCATCCCCTTGATGATGAGCGGCAGCGCCACATTATCCACCACGGTACGATACGGCAGCAGCATATCCTTTTGCAGCATATAACTGATCTTGCCTGTCTTTCCTGTAACGTCCTCACCGTTTAGCAGTACCTGTCCCTGCAAAGGATGCAGCAGTCCTGCCATAATATTGAACAGCGTGGTCTTTCCGCCGCCGCTGACACCCAACAGACAGACAAGCTCACCGTCATTCAGCGTAAGATCAATATGTTCGAGAATGGGCGTGACGTTATCATAGGAAAACGACACATCCCTGACCTGCAGCGCCGCCATTACTTCGGAAGATATTCGTTGGAAAATCCTGTATTCTCAGGAATCTTCACATCGAAAAGCTTGTTGTCGTTGATCCATCCGTAGAAAGCGTTCCAACGGGCAGGATCCATATAACCCCACTGCGCGACCTCTGCTTTATACTCCTTGGAAAGAGACTTCTGGCTTTCAAGCACCAGTGCTTTGTCCAGCTCAGGCGCATTTTTGAGCAGAATGTCAGCAGCGGCTTCCGGCTCGTCAATAGCAAACTCATAGCCCTTTTTAAGCGCTTCCAAAAATGCCTTTGTGGTATCGGGATTTTCCTTCATCCAGTCGGTGTTGCCGATCACGACGGGGGTGTAATAGTCAAAGACGGGGTCGATATCCTTG
>ONYV01000164.1 GCA_900322105.1 uncultured Eubacteriales bacterium
AAAAATTTTAGTTAAAGATTTGTAAAAATCTTTTTTTCTTTCATATTGATATGGTATAATATGACTATTGGAAGTGAATATATGAATATAGATAAAATAATAATAAGACAGAAAAAATTAAACTTTAAATTATCTGAATATTTAAAAAAATGTGGTATAAAAAAATTAGTATTAACAAGCTTAGGAAATTCAATCGCATCAGGATATTCAATGATAAGAAAAACTAAACCATTATTACTTAGAAATAAATCTATTAAACAATATATGAAAAGAAATAATATAGAACTTGATATACATCATTTCGCACGTGCTCAAAATAATAGTGATGGTCATATATTAGAGTGGTTAGAAACTAATATAAAAGAAAGTGAAATACATAGACTTAATAGAAATGACTATTCTAATGGTCCTACTAATCTAAGAACTAGATATATGACTAAAGAACGTATGGAAAAATATTATCCTCTTAATATGAAAGTTGATAAAGGATTAAATGATGTAATTAATGAAGATGATAGAGAAACTGCTAATATAATTGTTTATAATGGCTGTACTGGATCATTTTTAGATGGAATATTTAGAAAAGGTAGTTTATATCAACAAATGTTTTATGGAGTTAATACAGAGCTTTTCAGTCGATCATACACAGATCATACCGGGCATTTTTACCAGTCGGGTGGATACGGTAGCGCAAGACACCGTCACGACCTATGATATCAGGCTGAAACGACCAAACAGAGAGCCTGCCATTGACGTTGCGGCAATGCACTCTCTCGAACACATCATCGCAACCTTTCTCAGAAACGATCCCGAATGGAAAGATGAGGTCATCTACTGGGGACCGATGGGGTGCTTGACGGGGTTTTATCTGATCCTCAAAGGCAGCCGCACACCTCGTGAGATCTACAAGCTGATACTGAGCGCATTTGTATCGGTGCAGAATGCAGAGGAAGTTCCCGGCGCAACCGATGTCAATTGCGGACATTACCTGATGCATAACCTCAATATGGCAAAATGGTACGCTGCCGAATTTGCAGAGTATTTGACCGCAAACGAAAACAATACGGCGATTTTTGAATATCCGAAAACAGAAAGACTCATCACCGATGAAGGAAAGCATTTCTTTGATTCATGATCGGCACTTCCAAGTACTAAAAACCGTGTGCTTTGTCACCACATCCGATGCGGAAGTTTCCGAGGAAGTCTATGATTCGATCTGATGAAAAACGGCATTCTCATATCTTTACATGGCATAGAAAAAAGGAACTGACGGCTTGTCGGTTCCTTTTTGTTATCTGTATTTTCGGTAGCAAACGCTCACAGAAGCAGTTCCCGATAGATTTTCAGATCTTCATCCTTGAACACATTGAAAACAACCTTGATCTTGTGCTGCTTTTGAAACTGCTTGACGGTGCTGACGGCGATCTTTGCGGCTTCATGCTGCGGAAAACCGAAAACGCCTGTTGAGATACAGCAAAAGGCGATGCTTTGCAGATCATTTTCAACGGCAAGGTTCAGGCAGGAAAGATAGCATTCTTTCAGCAGTCGGCAGTCATTCTCTGTCAGTTCACCCTGCACGACAGGACCTACTGTATGTATGACATAACGGCTCGGCAGATTAAAGGCAGGAGTGATCTTAGCGCGTCCTGTTTCTTCTTCATGTCCCTGCTGCTGCATGATATCGTTACAGATCAGACGAAGCTGAACACCGGCAAATGTATGGATAGCATTATCAATACAGTTATGGCAGGGCTGAAAGCATCCCAGCATTTGTGAATTGGCAGCGTTCACAATAGCGTCAATGCGCAGTGTGGTGATATCCCCCTGCCAGACACAGATATCCTTTTGTATCGGAACGATACGGCGGTGATCTGTAATACCTTTTGTTTTGATCTCTTCCTGCAAATATTCATTTTGAAGCTGTAAAAACTCATTACTTGCTTCTTTCGGCATCCGTACATTCAACAGCGACCTCAGCAGCCGTTTTTGTGTATTCTCATCAAAAGGCAGTTTGCTTCGATCCTGCCTTTCAGCCAGCAAATAGCTAATAAGATATCTTCTCCGTTCATTCTGAGTCATAATCCTTACCTCCGCGCAGAGCCTGCGCTCCCGATTGTGGAATCATCGGTGTCATACCTCTATTTCGCCGTCGCAGGCTATAAAAGCCTGCTTTGGGCTTACTTTCTCATGTCATGGAACTTCTTCATGCTATGAGTTTGCATAGCACATTCATTATGAATGATGCATTGAACTGATGTATTCAGTTAGTATTGTATTTTGATGGATTGTACAAGACTTTCGACGGCTTCTTCGGGCGGCATATTTTCTTCGGTGTAATTGCTGCGGATATAGTTTTCGGCATCGCTTTCCTTCATAACGGACGGCATGACAGAAAGGAACTGATCGACTTCTTCTTCTGTGTTATAAATACCAAAGCTGATACGTACCATTCCTGCTGTATTCATGTCGGTGCAGCTTTTGAAGGATTCAATCTCCGAATCGGTCAGCTTCATCAGCCGCCATACATAGGGATGAGCGCAGAATGCGCCTCGTCTGGTGGCAACGCCGCCCATTTCGGACAGGTTCTTTGCCAAGATGTATGAATTGATATCGCTGAAATTAAAGGAAACCACGCCCACTCTGTCATCAATATTTTCTGTATCGCCGTAGATGATGACGTTATCAAGCTGTTTCAGACCATCGATCAGCTTGCGGTTGAGGGCTTTTTCATGGGCTTCGATCGCATCAAAGCCGACCTGCTGCAAAATGTCGATCGCTGTGCCAAGTCCGACCACGCCTGCATAGTTTGGCGAACCTGCTTCATAGCTGGCAGGAGCGTCCTTATAGAACTGTTCATCATCTTTTACGAGTGTAACCGTTCCGCCGCCGTAAAATTCGGGCATATGCTGATTCAGTACGTCAGCAGGACCCACAACAGCGCCGCCGCCATAGGGGGAATACATCTTGTGCGCAGAGAATACGAAAAAGTCGATGTTTTCCTCGGGCGTGTCGCCTGTCATGGAAAAGGCTCTGTGCGCCACGATCTGTGCGCCGTCAACAATGATCTGTGCGCCATACTGATGGGCGAGCTTTGCCACACGGTGTACGTCTGTAACATACCCTGTGACATTGGAAGCCGCCGTAACAGACACATACTTGATCTTTCCGTTGTATTCTTTCAGCAGCCGTTCAATGTCGTCATAGATCACTCTGCCCTGATCGTCCACTTCTGCATAAACGACCTTACAGCGCTCACGCCAGCTCAGATCGTTGGCATGATGTTCAATTCTGGTGGTCAGCACAATGTCATCTTCACTTTCGATCAGCGCAGACGCTAATTTGTTGAGTCCGTCTGTCGTGTTGTTGCAGTAGAAACAAGTGTTGCTGCCTTCTTCGTTGTCAGCGCCAACAAACTTGATAACTTTTTCTCTGGTCTGATTATATAAGTCTGTGGAATGGTTAGACTTGGCAGAAAAACCACGTCCGATCGAGCCGTACATTTTCATTTCTTCATTCACAGCATCCTCTACGGGCTTGAGTACGGGCGTTGTAGCGGCATTATCAAAATTGATGAGCGGCTGTTTTGTACCGTCTTTGAGTTCGATCGGCTCATTGATCCCGACAACATAGTCACGGACATTGTTGATGTTGATCTCTGAGATATCGACAGGTGTAGTGTCGGCGTCCTGCGTACTGTTTTCGTCACCTGTTTCCTGCGAAGACTGCGTTTCCTCACTGTTCTG
>ONYV01000016.1 GCA_900322105.1 uncultured Eubacteriales bacterium
AAGCTCATACTTATCCTGAAAGTGATAGTAAAAGGTCTGTCGGTTCAGACCGCACTGATCTGTAATATCCGAAATCGTGATCTTATCAAAACTTTTCTTTTCCATCACTGTCTTAAATCCGTATGCGATCAGCTTTTTTGTTACCGAAGCCTCCGACATAGCCTTCTCCTCCCATACACGAAAGATCCATGTGTCATAATACCCTATTATTTTACCACATTCACACAAAAACCGCAACTGTTTCGATCACTTCCACCGGAGTTTTTGAACGAGTTAAAATTGTGAACAAAACAAAAAGGGTGTATCGTCCTTTTGACAGGACAGGTACACCCGATCATTCATAAAAAGATATCAGGAGTTTTTCTCACGCTTTTTGATTTTGTCAAAGAAGCTGGAGCGTTTCTGGTAATTGGCAGAACCGCTTGCCTCGTCAAACTGCTTGAGAATCTCTTTTTGCTTAGAGGTCAGGTTTTTGGGAACTTCAATGGTGATCTTGACAAACTGGTCGCCCCGTCCTTTCATATTCAGGTGCTGAATGCCCTTTCCTGCCAATTTGAAGATATCGCCGGGCTGTGTGCCGGGATGAACTTTATAGCTGACCTTGCCGTCAAGCGTCGGAACGATGATCTCATGACCGAGGGCAGCCTGTGAAAACGTGATCGGAATCTCACACCACACATCGTCACCCTTACGTTCAAAGAAATCATGCTTCTTAACATTAACGTAGATATTCAGATCTCCTGCAGGTCCGCCGTTATAGCCGCTGTGTCCGCGTCCGCTGATATTGATGATCTGATCCTGATTGATACCTGCGGGAATATTGACCGAAATGGTTTTGGAAGAACGGATACGTCCTCCGCCCGAACATTTCGGACACGGCTTTTCTATGATCTTGCCCTTGCCGCGGCATTTGTCACACGTTTGCGTCGTATGTACAATACCGAAGGGCGTGCGTTTCTGGACTGTGACCTGACCTGTTCCTTTACAATTGGAACAAGTCTGGAGCTGCGTCCCCTTTGCTGCACCTGTGCCGCTGCAGTCTTTACACATATCGACATTCTGATAGGTAACGTCCTTTTTGCAGCCTTTTGCGGCTTCCTCAAAAGAGATCGTAACAGACGCTTCCACGTCTGAGCCACGTCTGGGCACATTCTGGTTTCTGCTGCCTCTGCCGCCAAAGCCGCCGAAAAAGCTGTTAAAGATATCTCCCAAATCAATATCCTGTCCAAAGGGACTGCCGCCGTAGCCGCCGGGGTTAAAGTTCGGGTCAACTCCTGCAAAGCCGAATTTATCATAACGGGCGCGCTTATCCTTATCGGACAGCACTTCATACGCCTCGTTTACCTCCTTGAACTTTGCTTCCGCCTCTTTATTGCCCGGGTTCAGGTCAGGATGATACTTTTTTGCCTGTGTACGATAGGCTTTTTTGATCTCTTCCTCAGATGCGCCTCTCTGTACACCGATCACCTCATAATAATCTCTCTTGTTTTCTGCCAAGTGTCATCACTCCATCATTTTCTGTCGCAATTGCTCCGTAATTAACATATGAGATAGCTTTGTCCTTCTTTATCATACTACAATCGTTTTTTATTTTCAAGAGGAATCCATCACAAAAGCGCAAAGCCGAATGCAAACGGCTTCACGCTTCTGATCCTTATCGTTTGAAAGCATTCCTACAGCAGATCATGCTGTTTTCTGCGGTATGATATCACTTATCTTCAACGTCTGTATAATCAGCGTTATAGACACCGTTATTGCCGTCGGGAGCCTGACTCTGCGCAGCGCCCTGAGCGGCTGCATCCTGATACAGCTTTTCGGAAACGGCATACATATCCTTCTGCAGCTCGTCCTTTGCGATCTGGATATCATCAATATTATTCTTCGCCAGAGCAGACTTGACAGCAGCGACCTTATTGTTCAGGTTCTCTTTGTCAGAATCGGAAATATGCTCGCCGTTTTCGTTGATGAGCTTTTCAACAGCATACACAAGGTTTTCTGCTTCGTTCTTCTTGTCTACTTCTTCTCTGCGCTTCTTATCTTCTGCTGCATAAGCCTCTGCATCCTTAACAGCCTTATCAATATCTTCCTTGCTCATGTTGGTATTGGAAGTGATGGTGATGTGCTGTTCACGACCTGTGCCAAGATCTTTTGCAGAAACGTTTACAATACCGTTAGCGTCAATATCGAAAGTAACTTCGATCTGCGGAACACCTCTCATAGCAGGTGCGATACCGTCGAGTTTGAACAAACCGAGCTGCTTGTTGTCTCTTGCAAATTCACGCTCACCCTGCAGCACGTTGACTTCTACCTGTGTCTGGTTGTCTGCAGCGGTAGAGAAGATCTGGCTCTTTTTGGTGGGGATGGTGGTGTTTCTGTCGATGATCTTTGTCATCACGCCGCCCTGTGTTTCAACGCCGAGGGACAGCGGAGTAACGTCAAGCAGCAGCAGACCCTGTACATCACCGCCGAGAACGCCTGCCTGAATGGCTGCGCCGATGGCAACGCACTCATCGGGGTTGATGCCCTTGAAAGGCTCTTTGCCGATCAGGCTCTTGACAGCTTCCTGAACAGCAGGGATTCTGGAAGAACCGCCGACCATCAGAACCTTGTCGATCTCTCCGATAGAAAGACCCGAGTCAGAAAGTGCCTGACGAACAGGACCCATTGTTTTCTCTACGAGGTCAGAAGTCAGTTCGTTGAACTTTGCTCTTGTGAGTGTATAGTCAAGGTGCTTAGGACCTGTTGCATCTGCTGTGATGAAGGGAATGTTGATCTGAGCGGTGGTGATGCCGGAAAGCTCGATCTTCGCCTTTTCAGCCTCATCCTTCAGACGCTGCATCGCAGTCTTGTCGCCCGAAAGGTCGATGCCTGTGTCGTTCTTGAAGCTCTGTACCAGCCAGTCAATGATCTTCTGGTCGAAGTCGTCGCCGCCGAGACGGTTGTTGCCTGCTGTTGCCAAAACTTCCTGTACGCCGTCACCCATCTCGATGATGGATACATCGAACGTACCGCCGCCGAGGTCATAGACCATCACTTTCTGATCGTTTTCCTTGTCCACGCCATAGGACAGAGCAGCAGCGGTCGGCTCGTTGATGATACGCTTAACATCCAGACCCGCGATGCGGCCTGCGTCCTTTGTTGCCTGACGCTGAGCGTCCGTAAAGTAAGCAGGAACGGTGATAACTGCCTGTGTCACTGTCTCGCCGAGATAAGCCTCTGCATCCTTTTTCAGCTTTGTCAGGATCATTGCAGAGATCTCCTGCGGCGTATATTCTTTTGAGTTGATCTTCACTTTGTAGGATGTACCCATCTGTCTTTTGATAGAAGCGATGGTGTGGTCAGGATTAGAAACCGCCTGACGCTTTGCGACCTGACCGACAAGTCTTTCGCCGTTCTTTGCGAAAGCGACCACGGAAGGAGTGGTTCTTGCGCCTTCTGCATTAGCGATAACGACGGGCTCGCCGCCTTCAATCACTGCTACACATGAGTTTGTTGTACCAAGGTCAATACCGATTGCCTTTGCCATAATAAATTACCTCCAATTTGTTTTTTCTGATTATTCCGATTGATATGATAATAACATTACTGACCGTTTGAGATCTGCACCATCACATGACGGATGATCTTATCACCGATCTTATAGCCCTTCTGATAAACAGAAGCGATATGATCTTCTTCCACTTCGGGATCGTCAACTCTTGAGATCGCATTGTGGAACTCAGGGTCAAAGGCTTCTCCTCTTTCGCCAAAGGCTTTGACGTGCAGCTTTTCAAATGCGCCGTCAAATTTTTTTGCAATCATTTCCAGTCCTTTGCGGAATTCTTCGGGCATATTTTGTCCGGCATCCAGTGCCAATCCAAAATTGTCCACTACGGGAAGGAAGGCTTCGACCGCCGCTGAAACAGCGTTGTCATAGGTCTGCAGCTTTTCTTTCTCTGTTCGTTTACGATAGTTATCATACTCAGCCGCCATACGCAGGAACTGATCCTTCTGAGCGGCAAGCTCTGCGCGAAGTGCTTCTAATTCTTTCGTTTCGGCGCTTTCCGCTTCCTGCACGACAGGCTCTTCTGTTTTTTCCTCGGGCTCTTTTACTGCTTCTGTTTTGGGAGCGGCAGAGGCTTGGGGATTTTTTTTCTTCTTAGCCATCGTATTTTCTCCTTTCTATGGTTTTATGCTTCAAGCAATTCTGAGAGCGATTCGCTGACAAGCTCAGCGACACACTCCAAGGTTGAGATCATTTTCGGATACTGCATTCTCAGCGGACCGATGACCGCAAGCGTTCCCGTACAGTCCGGGGATGCCGTATAATGCGCTGAAACGATGCTGAGATTGCTAAAGGCAGGATTTTGCAGCTCGCTGCCGATCAGAACGCCCGATCTTGCGCCTGCTGCTGCAATGAGTTTTGCAAGCTCGTGATGTTTGCCAAGCAGTTCCATCACCTTTTTGCCGTTTTCGGAATTGAGCTGCGGCATCATAAACAGGTTGGACTGTCCTCTGATCGCCGTTCCGTCAGCGGAGGCTTCCTTTGCGGCTTCTCTGACGGCTAACAGCACGTTTGGCATGATCATCGACATTTCTCCGAAAGAAAGCGCCGCAGACTGAATGAACGCAGGCGTCACAGACGTGACAGGCATTCCCGAAAGCATTTCGTTGATAGATTTGTCAAACATTTCGATCAGTGAAGGCGTTAAGAGAAAATCGCACCGAAAGAGTTTCGGCTTGACAGACCCAAGGGACGTGATCAGCACCGCCATTGCGGTATGGCTGCCTGTCTGCACAAACTTGACATGGCGTATCAGCGCATGATCTCCGGGAGGAGAAATTGCGACAGATGCGCAGCCCGTGATCCTTGACAGGATATCGGCGGCTGTTTCGAGCAGCATCTCAGGCGTGTCGGCATTCGAGTCCAGCGTATTGCGGATCGCCGTTTGTTCACGCTTGCTTAAAGGATGTGTTTTCATCAGATCGTCAATATAGACACGGTAGCCCAGCTCTGTCGGCACACGTCCTGAAGAGGTATGCACCTGTTCGAGCAGTCCCAGTCCTGCAAGATCCGCCATATCGTTTCTGACCGTGGCGGAGGATACGTTAAAATCAAGCACATCGCAAACAGTCTTTGACCCGACAGGGTCACCTGTCTTTATATATGCCTCAACAACCGCTTCAAGAATCTTCATTTTTCTTTCCGTCGGTTCCATATGCGCCACCTCTCTGTTAGCACTCTCTTTATCAGAGTGCTAATCTACTAATAATGTACCATTATCCTTGGCACTTGTCAAGTACCTTATGCTATTTTTTTCAAATTTTCTTTTCACGCCCTGCCAAAACACCGCCCTTTCCCGTTTTATAAACAATATCCGCTCCGCCTGCATTTTCACTCAGACCGGCGGTGTGTAAATTTTCGTTCCGCTCTTTTCAATTCTTTTCTTTCCTGTTATAATAACAGTATCATCACCTTATATTATCAGCCGACAGAAAGGAGAATATCCCCATGAACAAACCCTTTTCCAAAGCCGTCATTCTTCTGCTATCCGTTTTTGCCGTCACACTCACAGCAGGCTGCGCCGATCACAAAGCGCCTGACGCCTCTTCTGATGTTCAGGAAAGCTCAACCGTCTCCGAAGCGCTCAAGTCAGGAGATGATCCGCTCATTCTCGGGCAATGGTCAAGTCAGACACTTGCCGATGCCATCTACACCTTCAAAGACGACGGCACAGGAACATACCTGATCAACGGCGAAACCATGCCGCTGACCTTTTCAACCGAAAAGGGAAAGATCACCGTCCAGTTCCTGTCGGAAGGCTTTGCTGACGCAGACCCGATGGTGCTGAATTACACCATTGAAAACAACGTGCTGAACATCATTGATTCCCATGGTGTCGATACGCTGTATGACAAGGTTGATTAATGTTCGCTCATCCCCTGTGTTGATACATATACGCAAAAATAAGGCAGGTATTCGCCCGATCCACGAGTGAATACCTGCCGATTTTTTACATTTCAGACAGTTCAAGGTGATTGACTGTTTTAATCAACCCTCAGCAATGACCTCTTTGTACATATTGATATAATCTGTTGCGGAACGTGTCCAGCTATTGTCGCAGCTCATAGCACGGCGGATGAGAACATTCCATTCGTCATGCTGCCAGTAGCCTGCGATAGCGCGGCGGATACAGCCAAGCATATCCATAGCGTCATAGTTGCGGAAGGTGTAGCCGTTGCCGTCACCGCTGCCGCAGTCCGTGATGGAATCACGCAGACCGCCCACCTCACGCACGATCGGGATCGTACCATAGCGCAGAGCGATCATCTGTGACAGACCGCACGGTTCAGATTTAGACGGCATCAGGAACATATCCGCACCTGCATAGATCTTGCGGGAAAGCTCCGGAATGAACCCGTGACAAGCGCAGAGCCTGCCAGGATATCTGTCCTGCATCGAGCGGAAAAAGCTCTCATATTCCCAATCACCCGAACCGAGGATGACAAACTGTACATATTCCTCACGCATCAGCTGGTCGAGCGCACTCTTGACCAGATCAAGCCCCTTATGCGCCACCAGTCTTGTGACCATTGCAATCAGCGGCACTTCTGCGTTCTGCTCCAGACCCAAACGCTCCTGGAGCTTCTGCTTATTGACCGCTTTTCCTGCAAGGTTATCGACCGTATAATGCTCATAAAGCTGAAGGTCGGTTTCGGGATCGTAGGAAGTTGTGTCAATGCCGTTCAAGATGCCTCGTATTTTCCATGCACGGGCGTTCAGGATCGGATCCAGTCCGTGAGAGAACCAAGCGTCACGAATCTCCCATGAATAGCTGGGGCTGACAGTCGTCACACGGTTTGCTGTTTCAATTGCACCCTTCATATAATTGATACAGCCGTCCCAGTCGAGCAGAGAACGTCCCTGCGGCGGAATGCCGACAACTTCTTCGTACAAATCGGAGCCATATTTTCCCTGATACTGAATATTATGGATCGTAAAGATCGTTTTGATGCCCTGATACCATTCATTCTGTGAATAGAACAGATTGTAATATGTCGGCACCAACGCTGTCTGCCAGTCGTTGCAATGGATAATATCGGGTTTGAAATCAAGATAGGGCAGCATTTCCAGCACCGCTCTTGAGAAGAATGCAAAGCGTTCTGCATCGTCATAATGTCCGTACAGACCCTGACGCTTGAAATAGTATTGGTTATCCAGGAAATAATAGACAACACCGTTATACCTTGTTTCAAACACACCGCAGTACTGTCTTCTCCAAGATACGGGAACGGAAAAGCTGGTCACAAACCGAAGATTATCCTTCAATGTCTGGGGTATCTCGTCATAATACGGCATCACGATACGACATCCGATCAGACGTTGGCGCAGCGCATGGGGCAATGCCCCTGAAACATCTGCCAAGCCGCCCGACGCTGCAAAGGGCTGGGCTTCACTTGTTACAAACAGACACTTCATGTTAACACCTCCATTATGCGGAAAAAAGCCGCT
This sequence comes from uncultured Eubacteriales bacterium, assembly GCA_900322105.1. Taxonomy (GTDB): domain Bacteria; phylum Bacillota; class Clostridia; order Oscillospirales; family Acutalibacteraceae; genus UBA1213. Next base: position 7,493 of record ONYV01000016.1, read on the forward strand.
TCCTTATGGTGCTGTCAGACCCGACTGCACCTGTATCATTTCGCTGAACGTGATATCCTGCCATATTACGAAAAGCAGTCCTCCGAAAGCGGGACGCCGCTTTCTTCGGAAGATACGTGTTTACCTTTTATCAAACCACACTGAGCTTGCCGATATATACGGGATAAGTGGTCGTTCCCGCAAGCGTCTTGCCGTCACGGATGATAACATCCTTGTCCACTACCACATAGCTCAGGCTGCAGTTATCGCCGACTCTGGTATCCTGCATGATCACGCAGTTGGATACCTTTGTGCCCTTGCCGATATGTACGCCCTTGAACAGAACGCAGTTGTCTACCTCTCCCTCGATCAGACAGCCGTTGCCGATGAGAGAGTTGGAAACTTTTGAACCAAGACCGTATTTGGTGGGCATATCATCTCTGACTTTTGTATAGACAGGACGTCTGCCGTTGAAGAGATCATCACGGACTTCCTTATCTTTCAAAGCCATGTTAGCGCTGAAATAGTCGCTCATAGAAGTGACCATCGTGGAGAATCCCTTGAATTCATAGCCGAATACCGCCAAATTCTTGTATTCTGCCTGAATGATGTCACGCTTGAAGCTCATGGTGTTCTTGCTGATGCACTGATTAACGAGTTTCATCAGCAGTTCACGCTTGATGAGCATGATGTTCATATAGTAGCTGCAGCTTCCGCTGATAGACGGATCGACCAGCACATCGTTGACCCTGCCCTTTGCGTCAAAGGAAAGCACCATCGGATTCTGGAGCTTTTCGGGCAGAACGCCGCGCTTGTAGATCAGTGTGATATCTGCGTTATCCGCAAGATGCTTCTCATAGACTTCCTGGAAGTCGATATTGCAGATTGCATCACAGTCAGAGATCACCACATACTCTTCGCTGGAGTTTTTCAGGAAGGGCATGATAGCGTTAAATGTCTTGACACGGTTGGCATAATCGGAAGGATCCATAAACGGCGGCAGGATAAAAAGACCGTTACGCTGTCTGGAAAGATCCCACGCTTTGCCTGCGCCAAGATGGTCGATCAGGGACTGATAGTTTGTTTTAGTGATTACGCCGACTTTATTGATACCCGAATTGACCATATTGGAAAGCGGAAAGTCGATCAGACGATATCTTCCGCCAAAGGGAACTGCGCCCATTGTTCTCAGCTCTGTCAGCTGGCTGATCAGATTTTCATGAAGATTAGAGAAGATAATTCCCATTACATTATTTCCACGCATGATCATTCACCCCCCTCTACATCTTTAGCGATCATTTCTTTTGGTGCGATCACTGCGCCTGCGCCGATCTTCAGGTTATCGCCGATGACAGCGATACCCCATTTATCCTTATCGACGATATCTTCAGGACGTGCGCCGATATGAGCGTTCTTGCCGATGACAGTATTTTCGGAAACGATCGCATATTGTACGACTGCGCCTTCTTCGATCACGCTGCCGGGCATGATGATGGAATCCTGTACCACAGCGCCGGGCTTGACGACAACGTTTGAGAACAGAACGGAGAAGTCGATCGAGCCGCTGATATCACAGCCGTCTGCGATCAAAGAGTTCTGTACGGAAGCGCCCTCTGCGATATACTGCGGCGGAACGACGGGATTTCTGGAATAGATCTTCCAGCTTTCGTCGCTCAGATCGAGCGGTACGTTCGGATCGAGCAGATCCATATTGGACTCCCACAGGCTGTCGATGGTTCCGACATCCTTCCAGTATCCCTGGAACTGATACGCAAACATTCTGCAGCCGTCCGCTAACATCTTCGGCAGTACATCCTTACCGAAGTCATGCTCAGAGCCTTCTGTATCTTCGTCCTCGATCAGATATTTTCTCAGCTTATCCCAGCTGAATACATAGATACCCATAGAAGCGTTGGTGCTCTTCGGGTGTTTCGGTTTTTCTTCAAATTCATAGATCGAGCCGTCGGGATTGGTATTCATGATACCAAAACGGGACGCCTCCGCCATCGGAACGTCAATGACAGCGATGGTGCAGTCCGCATTGTTTTCCTTGTGGAAAGCGATCATCTTGGAATAGTCCATTTTATAGATATGGTCGCCCGAGAGGATCACCACAAAATCAGGATTATATCTGTCGATGTAGTTGATATTCTGATAGATCGCATTTGCAGTACCCTTGTACCAGTCGGTACCCTTGATCTGCTGATACGGTGACAGCACACGAACGCCGCTGTTCATGCTGTCCAGATCCCACGGCTGACCGCTGCCGATGTACTCGTTGAGTACCAGCGGCTGATACTGCGTCAGCACACCTACTGCTTCGATACCTGAATTGACACAGTTGGAAAGCGGAAAGTCAATGATTCGGTATTTGCCGCCAAAGGGAACGGCAGGCTTTGCCAGCTTCTGAGTCAGAACACCCAGACGGCTTCCCTGTCCGCCCGCCAGCAGCATGGCTACTACCTCTTGCTTCGGATACATATTTCATTCCTCCTTATTGTCGGGGTATGACCCCCAAACCCCTGCAAAGCGCTGTTGCTTGTGAGGAGTCGTTCGGTGTGTCAGGCGATCTTTGAAAAAACGTCCGTCAAACGCTTTTTGTTTCGTTTGCGGTCTGACAGGTGAACTACCCATTGTCTAAAGCCAATGGGCTTCCTGCTTCATCGTCCTCGCAACCTACTGACTCCACAGGCGTAAATTCGGGCTGAACCGTCCCTACTTGTCAGATTATTATATCACAAAGCTACGCTTTAGGCAACCTTGACCCACCGTCTAAAGCCCGTGGGATTGCGGCTACCGTTTTTTCAAAGAATGTCCATCAGCACGACCCGTCCGACACTGCACTTTCGTTTCGGGGTTATCGTTTTTATATGATCTGTCTGTTACCAAAGAGCCGAAAACGGGCTTGCTGTCTTTTTCGGGACAGCATTCGGCAAATGCTTTCTTCAAAGGACAGATATCCTAAGATCAGGCTTCTTCGGTTTTTTCTGCAGCGGGGCGAGTAGCGCCGACAGGTTGGTGGTGCTGTCGTTGATGTGCCGGATGGCGACGAAACCGTCTTCGATCCCGACGCGGCGGATGCGCGCTTCCTTGGAGAAGACCAGGGAGGTGGTCTTCACGCCCACGAGTACCTTGCCCAGATGCGCCAGTGTGTCACCAGCTCCCTGGATGACATCGACATCCTTCAGGATCAGGTTGTTGGGGAGGGACAGCATGACTTTTCCCACCCGGATGTCCCCGTCCAGTTCCTTCGACAGGACGTCCGTGACCTTCCCCACCAGCGCGGTCTGCACGGCCGGGATCTGCACGGCGACCACGGCAGCTGCCGGGATGACGAGCAGCAGGATCACCAGGATGCGGACGATTTTCTTCCAGGTCTTCATGGGGACGTTAAACTACAAATATAGGAAATAATCTCGATTTAGGAAATAATCTCGCATAACGAAAACATTTCTTTTACCGCGAGTGGCATGTAATTTGAAAAATTCGTCCCCCGGAAAACAAATGTTAAAATTCGGAAATATGAAAAGATCTATTATTGTAAATGTGCTGGCCTCCGCCATGGTTTGCGGAGCAGCTGCTTGCTGCATGCTTACTGCATGCGCATCCCAGCCTGCCGGCGATGCAGCGCGTGCTGACCTGCGTGGATGACTCGCACCCGTCGAACAAGG
>ONYV01000109.1 GCA_900322105.1 uncultured Eubacteriales bacterium
TTCCAGTAAGAATATTGTGGAAGTTCTTTTACAGAGAATCGAGGATACCAAAACGGAAATCAAGCTACTCAATCGTCAGCGTATCAATGATATTAAAAAGCACCCTGAAAGAGAAGATATGTTTGCCGAAATATACGATGAACAAATTGACGATCTGACTATGCAGATAGAGGGATTTAAGAAGCAGATACAGATAGCAACGGACAAGCACAACGCAATCATTCAGATGAACCGCACAGCCAAAACGGTAATTGAGGTATTCGATGCGATCATCAAGAAAAAATCTCTGACAAAGGTAGATGTCGATTTTATCATTGACAGGATAGATGTTTACAAAGACCATATCGACATCAGACTGAAATCCGATATTGATACGCTCCTGAGAACAGGTGTCCCGGAGGAATTGCAGGTTGAGCAGGAGGTAGCCGCCGTAAATTTTAATTCAGGCACTAAGAAATCCGAAATACTCACACCATTCGCCCGGGTTCGCACAAGCAAGGGCGAAATTCTTAGTGTCAATATTATCAGTGAGGGCGACCCGCTGGAAATATTCACAGACACCAACGGGGAAGTTATTTTCAAGAAATACTCACCGATCGGAGAGTTGTCAAACTTTGCGGAACAGTATGCAGAGGTGTTGAGCAAAACGCTGAAACAGCCCGTACTCATCAGCGACAACGACCATATTGTTGCAGCGGCAGGCATTTCCAAAAAAGAAGTGCTGGAGCGCCGCATTTCACCGATGTTAGAGGAGATGATCGCAGAGCGCAGGTCATTTGTGTCATCACAGGACAGTCAGAAGCAGCTTTTGCCGATCGAGGGGATTGCAAAAAGCGCATCCCTCATGTATCCGATCATCTCATCAGGTGATGTGACAGGCTCTGTCATCATTCTGCACACAGATGACAACAAGTTCCCCACAGAAACCGAAACCAAACTCCTCCAAACCGCCGCCGCCTTTCTCTCCAAACAAACCGAATAACCGCCGCAGGCAGTGTAGAGCCTGCGCCTGCGACCATCGCCCACAAGGCGCATGGGCGCGTGCGCCGTATCTGTCCCCCTTCAGGGGGGACAGATACTCTTCAGTTCTTTAGTTGTGGTAGGGGAGTTGGTAGGGGGGTTGGTAGGGGAGTTGGTAGATTTTTTACCGGGGGTGGTAAATTTTTTACCAACTCTAAAATTCGTGTCGGTAGATTTTTTACCAGCTCTGATATTCGTGTCGGTACCGTTTTGTTACCGACTCTTTTCATTTTGTCGGCAGATTTTTTTACCGACTGATCGTGATCTTTATCGATCACATCATTATCTGTACGCAGTGTTCATATGATGACCGAATGTTCGATCATACTTGTCTGCGTTTTCTCGTCAAGTATCATCTGACGAGGGGCTTGCTCTTATGTGCTTCACACTCAGAAGCTTTCTGTCCGAATTATCAAAAAATAACTTGCGGCGGACTGCCGCAGTGAAAAAATATGGCAAGCCGTTACTTTATCAAATCATGCATCGTAAAAACAATGCTAAAACTGCTTTACTCACAAAAGCAAATGATCGGACAGCGAAATGATCCATCGATCACATGGATATTCAATCACGGACTATCATCAGTCCTCAAAAGCATCAGGATATAAAAATCCCCTTTCACCCAACCCTCATAAAACAGAACAATTCGACCTCAAAAGGTCGAAATCTGAAAAAATATCACATTCGTACAGGCTCTGCGCCGCCGCCTTGACATGGGGCGGGGGATGTGGTAAACTGACAGGAGGTTTTGGTGGGTTTGTGTGAATCGCTGAAACGGAAGATGAGCAGGTTCAATAGAACTGCTTGAAAAAAAGGAGATGCTTTTATGCTGCTTGACAGATTTGTACCACGCATTGACTTTGACTCTTATGAGGACTTCAAAAAAAATTATAGCGTTCATTTCCCGGATAACTTTAATTTTGGGTTCGATATCGTAGACGAATGGGCAAAACAGGACGAAACCAAAAAAGCGCTTGTCTGGTGTGACGATCATGACAATGAAAAGGTCTTTACGTTCAAAGAGATCAGCCTGCTTTCCAATAAAGCGGCTAACTACTTCAAAAGTATCGGCATTCAAAAAGGCGATGTCGTGATGATGATACTTCGTCGGCGGTGGGAATACTGGATCTGCGCTGTGGCACTGCATAAACTCGGTGCGATCATCATTCCCAGCACTTTGCAGCTTACCAAAAAAGATATCGTCTATCGGGGCAACGCCGCTAAAGTAAAAGCGATCGTGTGCGTCAATGATGATTTTGTGATATCTCAGGTGGAACAGGCGATGCCCTCTGTGCCGACACTGCATACGAGGATCGTTGTCGGTGAAGCTCGTGACGGCTGGCGCTTCTTTGAAGATGAGATCGAACCGATGAGCGATATCTTCCCTCGTCCCACAGGGAGTGAAGCAACGAACTGTAACGATATTATGACAGTGTATTTCACATCGGGAACGGAAGGTATGCCGAAGATGATACAGCATAACTTCGTTCACCCCCTTGGACATATCGTCACCGCAAAATACTGGCAGCGTGTGCAGGAAAATAAACTGCATATGAGCGTGAGCGATTCGGGCTGGGCGAAATTCGGATGGGGCAAGATCTACGGTCAGTGGATCTGCGGCGCAGTCGTCTTTGCCTATGATATGGAAAAATTCGTGCCTGCAAAGCTCCTTGAAAAAATGTCAAAATATCGGCTCACGACTTTCTGTGCGCCGCCAACGATGTACCGCTTTATGCTGCTTGAGGATGTGGCACACTATGATCTGTCCTCTATTCAGCACTACGCGACAGCAGGTGAACCGCTCAATGCAGAAGTCAATATGAAATGGCAGCGCCTGACAGGTCACAACATCTATCAGGGCTTCGGTCAGACAGAAGGTACGGTGCTGCTTGCCGATTTTCAGTGGGATGATATCAAGATCGGTTCTTCGGGCAAGCCCTCTCCGCTGTATGATATCCGCCTGCTCGGCAGTGACGGAAAAGAAGTCGGCGTGGGTGAAGAAGGCTCTATCTGCGTTATGGACGTGAAAAACAATCCGCCTGCAGGTCTTTTCACAGGCTATTATCTCAATCCCGAAATGACAAAGGAAAAGCTGCTCGGCGACTATTACGACACCTGCGATATGGCTTGGCGGGACAGTGAGGGCTATTACTGGTTTGTCGGCAGAAATGATGATGTTATTAAATGCTCGGGCTACCGTATCGGACCGTTTGAGGTCGAAAGTGCGCTCATTGAGCATGATGCGGTGGTGGAATGCGCCATCACGGGCGTTCCCGATCCTGTCAGAGGTCAGGTCGTCAAAGCAACCATCGTTCTGAAAAAGAACTATGCGCCGACAGAAGCCCTCAAAAAAGAATTGCAGGATCATGTCAAGAAAACTACCGCTCCTTACAAATACCCTCGTGTCATCGAATTTGTGGACGAACTGCCAAAAACGTTCAGCGGCAAGATCAAGCGCGCTCAGATTCGTCATGAGGATGAGGACGCCATCAGAGTAAAGGATGAATAAGCTCCGGTTTTCCGCAGTAAAAAACAGTGACCTTTCCGTTTGTTTTCGGAAAGGTCTTTTGTTTTGGGATGGTGTGATGTGTATCGGGGTCTTGCGGTTTGGCGGATATAGATCAGGGATAGGATGTGCGGCAGGGGTATCGTTTTTGCTGCCGGTCATAAGCCCTGAATGACCGATATCAGCATCATCAAAAATCCTGCGCCGCCCATCGTGAAAAATCCTGTGCCGACGATCGTGATGACATGAGAGGCAAATTTTCGATTCGGGTCGTAAAATATTTCGGGATGCTCGGGGTCGATCATGATCTCATACCGTTCGTTAAGCTGCGGTATGCCGACGTTGGAATATTGAGCATCGTTTGAACGAAGACGCACACCGTTTGCGACATATTCATACACGGGACAGTAAACGGTGGTGGAAGCGCCAGATTCGTGATCGTAGTTCTCTTTCTCTAACAGTTCTACGCAGGTCGCCTGTACAGGAAAGGTGCATTGATGCTTTTTTCGGTTGGACAACACCACGTTTGCAACGATCATCACAGCCCCGATCATCATAAAAGGCATCATGACCAGCGGCATATAAACACGCTCGGAAATGTTTGCGAATGCCTGCGGATACAGCATCCCCAAAGCAGCGCACGCCAATATAAAAATGACGTCAGCGATCAGAAAGCGCTGCAGGTTCTTTTTCTTGTTTTCCGCAGTGGAAATAACATACACGGCAGCTCCTGAAATAATCTGGAACAGATACGGTATCAGCACCCAGAATTCTTTGAAAAACAGCGGCAATGCAAAATTCACCGTGCTGAAAACAAGAAACGTATAGAAAAAACGCTTTGCGTCTGCCGGCGCAGGGGCGGTCTGAAAGGCTTTATTCTTGGCAGCAGACGGACGCGCAGGGGCATTATACGGCATTTCGGGCGGATAGGCGTTTTGATCCTGCGCAGCAGAGCGGTACGGGTCGTTTTTGGGGGGAACGTCCGAATGTGAAAACGGAGCGTGTCCCTGATCGGATGCAAAAGAATCTGTATGTTGTTCGCCGCCAAGATCATCTCCCGATACACCGCCGAGCCAGCCGTCCTGTTCGGAGAAGCCAAAGGACAGGTCTTTCAGTGAGGTGTATTTTCTGTTGTTGTCATTCATGAATAAGGCTCCTTTCGGGATGGTTTCTGACGATATTATATCACAGCCGCGTCCTGCCCGACAAGAGAAACGGAACGGATGTTCTGTATTTTTCCGTCGGAAAATGGCGTCTTTCTGAGAAAAAAAGTGCAGTTTACTTCAAAATGACGGTGAATTGTCATTGTTTTGCAAATTTTGCAGGAAAAATTGCAATTTTTGTCCGCTAATGTTGCATTTTACGATTGACACGAAAAAAAAATTGCTCTATAATAGGGAAGTACGGCATATATATGATAAACAGTCGGGTTTCCCTGTTTGTCACCATGCTGAAAGAAATAGGAGGCAGAAGAAAAGATGAAAAGAGTTTACAATTTTTCGGCAGGTCCTTCGGTTCTTCCTGAAGTCGTGCTGAAGAGAGCAGCAGAAGAAATGATGGATTATCAGGGCTGCGGTCAGTCCGTCATGGAAATGTCCCACCGCTCA
>ONYV01000082.1 GCA_900322105.1 uncultured Eubacteriales bacterium
ATCCCTCGACATACGTCAGTATGCCTTCGGAATTTCTGTACAATCTGACGAAAAATCTGACAGCGCATCTGCGGCACTATCTTTGTGCGGTATTGCCTTGACCTGAGGGAAAGAGGAGAAAAGATCGGAAAGACCGAAACGAAAAACTTTGTGAAAAAAGGATTGTTATTAAAAAGTGATGATGTTATAATAAGAGCAGAAAATATTGTGAAAGGAGAATGAATAGTGGAGAAAACAAAGGCTGATGAGCTTGTCCGTTTGCTGAAGGAAAATGAGCTGAAAGCGGCAACGGCAGAGAGTCTGACGGGCGGACTGATCTCTAAAAAGATCACGGAGATACCGGGCGCATCAATGGTGTTTGAATGCGGCATATGCTCCTATTCCAACCGCATCAAATCGCAGATACTCGGCGTAAGCGTGCAGACACTGGCGCAGGAAACGGAGTACAGCGAAAAATGCGCAGAAGAGATGGCGCAGGGCGTGCGAAAATTATCGGGCGCAGATATCGGCATTTCTACCACGGGGATCGCAGGACCCGGCGGCGGCACGGACGAAAAACCTGTCGGTACAGTATATGTCGGTGTCAGCACTGCGCATGACACGGTCTGCTGCCGCTTGCAGCTTGACAGCAGTCTGAGCCGTGAAGAAATTCGGGAAGCGTCCGCAGAATCTGCGCTGAGCCTTGCCTGTCAAATGCTGTGCAAATTGACGGAAACAAAGCAGGAAACCGACAAATAAACTAAATATTCAAATAAAATCCATAATTTTATTGTAAAAAAGAGTGGAAAACTATTGATTATGAAAAAATATTATGTTAAAATGTGTAATGAGTAATCATGTTATTATTATACTTATGCGAAAATGCAAAGAAACGATAATTTCAGATTGGAGATGATTTTCAAATGGCAAGAAGTGCGGGCATCCTGATGCCCATTACCGCACTGCCGTCACCCTATGGCATTGGTACAATGGGTCAGGCGGCTTATGACTTCGTAGACTTTCTCAAGGCTTCGGGTCAGAAATACTGGCAGCTATTGCCTGTAGGTCCGACAAGCTATGGCGATTCTCCGTATCAGTCTTTCTCGACTTATGCAGGAAATCCCTACCTCATCGACCTGGATATGCTCTGTGATGAGGAGCTTCTTTCAAAAGAAGATCTCCGCAAGATCGACTGGGGCAGCAACGAACAGTATGTTGACTATGAGAAGATCTATAACGAGCGTTTCAAGGTGCTGCGTCAGGCTTACGAAAATTTCAAATCAAGAGATCAGCAGGAATACTGGGACTTCATGAGAGATGAAGATCGCTGGCTCACCGACTATGCGCTCTATATGGCAGTCAAAAAGCTCTTTGACGACAAGCCGTGGATCGATTGGCCCGATCACCTCATCAAGTACAGAAATCCCGATACCATCAACCATTACCTCAACTACCTCAACGAGGACGTCATGTTCTGGAAATTCGTTCAGTTCATCTTCTTCAAACAGTGGAGAGAACTGAAGCAGTATGCAAACGACAACGGCGTCCTGCTGTTTGGCGATATGCCCATCTATGTGGCAATGGACAGCGCCGATACATGGGCAAACCCCGATGTGTTCTGGCTGGATAACGAGCGCAGACCCGTCTGTGTGGCAGGCTGTCCTCCGGATTATTTCTCCGAAACAGGTCAGCTCTGGGGCAATCCGCTCTATGACTGGATCTATCTGGAAGAAACAGGATTTGACTGGTGGATCAGACGTGTCGAAGGCGTTGCCAAGATGTTTGACGTTACCAGGATCGACCATTTCAGAGCGTTCGACCAGTTCTATGCGATCCCCTACGGCGCAGAGACCGCTGTCAACGGCAAATGGATCGACGGTCCGAAAATGAAGTTCTTCAAGAGGCTCAAACAGCGTCTGGGAGATGTGCCGATCATCGCAGAAGACCTCGGCTTTATGACCGATGGCGTGAAGAAACTGTTGGCTGAATCCGGCTATCCCGGCATGAGGATCCTTGAATTTGCTTTCGATTCACGCTCCAACAACGACTATCTGCCGCATAACTATACACGCAACAGCGTCTGCTATACAGGTACTCATGACAACGACACCATCATGGGCTGGCTCAAGAACGCAAAGCAGAAGGACAGAGAATTTGCAATGCAGTACTGCAACCTGAACAAGACAGAGGGATATAACTGGGGCTTTATCCGCACCGCCTATGCCAGCGTCAGCGATTATGCGATCGTTCAGATGCAGGATATTCTCGGTCTTGGCAGCGAAGCCAGAATGAACGAGCCTTCTACTCTTGGCAATAACTGGACATGGAGAATGAAGGCAGGCGCAATCACACCCGTAATTTCTAAAAAGCTCTATAATTTGTCTAAAATTTACAGAAGGCTGGAGGATGACAAGAAGATGAATAAGAATGCCATTATCGACAATCTCGTGCTGACTGCTAAGAACGAGTATTGTAAAGAGCTGAACGAGCTTTCTCCTGCTGAGCTGCACGACGCACTCGGCAAGGCTATGATGGGCTCTATCTCTGAAAGATGGGCAGACAGCAAAAAGAACCACGCAGAGCACAGACGCGCTTACTACCTCTCGGCAGAATTTCTGATGGGTCGTATGATGTACAACAACCTCTATGCGATGGGCGTTCTGGAGCATACAAAGAAGCTGCTTGCCGAAAAAGGTGTTGACATCAATGTGTTTGAAGAAATTGACGATGCGGCTCTCGGTAACGGCGGTCTTGGCAGACTGGCGGCCTGCTTCCTCGATTCCGCAGCAACACACGACGTTCCGCTTGACGGCTACGGCATCCGCTATAAGTACGGTCTGTTCAAGCAGGAGATCCGTGACGGCTTCCAGGTAGAGGTTGCTGACGATTGGCAGCGCTTCGGTGATCCGTGGTGCATCAAGAGAGCAGAAGATACGGTAGAGGTCAAGTTTGCTGACCAGACCGTAAAGGCTGTTCCTTATGATATGGCTATCATCGGTTATGGCACAGATAATATCAATACGCTCCGTCTGTGGGAGGCTGAGGCGGTTTCCGACTTCAACTTCCTCGAGTTCAACGCTTGTCAGTATGACGCTGCTGTAAAAGAAAAGAATGCTGCCGAGAATATCTCAAAGGTACTCTATCCGAACGACAACAGCTACGAAGGCAAGGTGCTCAGACTCAAGCAGCAGTATTTCTTCTCTTCTGCGTCCCTGCAGGATATCCTGAAGAGATACAAGGCAAGACACGGCACAGACTTCTCACAGTTTGCAAACGAAACAGTGATCCAGCTCAACGATACCCATCCCACCATTTCTATTCCTGAGCTTGTCAGACTGCTGACAAACGAGGGCTGCGACTTTGACTGGGCGCTGGGCGTTGCTCGTCAGACATTTGCATACACGAACCACACCGTTATGCAGGAGGCTCTTGAAAAGTGGAGCATCGACCTGATGAAGAGCATCATTCCTGATGTTTATGAGATCATCGTAAAGATCAACGACCGTCTGGTAGGTGAGCTGACCGCAAGAGGTTATGCAGAGCCGATCGGAAAGGTCAAGAAGGGCGAAACACCCAAGACAAAGATGGACAATATGCTCATCATCGACGGCGAGCGCGTTCATATGGCACGTATGGCAACATACTGCTCAAGCTACGTCAACGGTGTTGCGGCAATCCATACACAGATCCTCAAGGACGACACTCTCAAAGAGTGGTATGAGCTGTATCCCGAGCGTTTCCAGAACAAGACAAACGGCGTAACACAGCGCCGCTGGCTGGGTCTTTGCAACCCCGAGCTGTCTGAGTTCATCACCGACCTCATCGGCAAGAAGTGGGTCAGAAACCTTGATGACCTCAAGCGTCTGGAAGGCAAGATCAATGACGAAACAGTTGACAAGTTCAACGGTATCAAATATCAGAAGAAGAAAGAGCTTGCTGAGTTTATTCAGAAGCATGACGGCGTATGGATCAATCCTGACTTCATGTTTGACATTCAGGTAAAGCGTCTGCATGAGTACAAGAGACAGCTCATGAATGCATTCTCCATCATGGCGATCTATTTCCGTCTGAAGGAAGGCAAGCTGCCGAACTTCACCCCGACTGCGTTCATTTTCGGCGCAAAGGCTGCTCCGGGTTATGCAAGAGCAAAGGCGATCATCAAGTACATCAACGAGATCGCAAATCTTGTTAATAACGATCCTGAAGTAAACCAGAAGATGAAAGTCGTATTCGTATCCAACTACAATGTATCTTACGCTGAGAAGATCATTCCTGCTGCGGATATCCACGAGCAGATCTCTACCGCAGGCACAGAGGCTTCCGGTACCAGCAACATGAAGTTCATGATCAACGGTGCAGTGACGATCGGTACATGGGACGGCGCTAACATCGAGATCGCTGAGCAGGCAGGCATTGAGAACGAATATATCTTCGGCGCAAGAGTGGAAGAGATCAACGAAATCAAAGACACTTACGATCCCAAGAAGCTGTATGAAGAAAACGGCGAGATGAAGAGAGTCATCGACACCCTGATCGACGGTCGTTTCACAGACGGCGGCAAGACAGGCGAAGGATCTTTCAAAGAGCTGCATGATTCTCTGCTCGAAGGTACTCACTGGCATCAGGCTGACCATTACTTCATCCTCAGAGACCTGCCCGAGTACATTGAGACGAAGATCCGTGTCAACAGAGAATATCAGGACAGACGCGGATTTGCAAGAAAGTGCCTGATGAACACTGCAAACTCAGGTCAGTTCTCATCCGACCGCACCATCCTGCAATATGCTACAGAGCTGTGGAAAGTTAAGTGATCTACTCATTCAACATCCCTGAAACGTAATTTTCCCCCGACATTCTTCGGAGTGTCGGGGGTTTTTGCGTACACTTTGTGAGATATTTTGTATGAAAATGACAAATCTTTCCTTCCGCCCCCTCCACACACCTTCACCATATTGAAAAATCCATCCCCCTATGCTAAAATATCCTCATACGGCGGCAGCTTGCCGCATGAATTTTCAAAGTGCGTTGTGCATTCGGGAGGAATAGATATGGCAACATTTATGAAACAGTTTCAGTCCATTGGTTTTGGACTGGATCAGCAGACGGTGACCGGCTATCGGAAGGTAGACGGATTTTGTTTTACCGTCAGAATAGACGTCAACAGAAAAATGTATACGGTGTCGGTGCCGTGTGCGGTGCATCGTGAAGAGGATGCAAGGAATATGAACGCTGCTTTTCAGCAGTTTGCCGCAGAACGTAAAAAGATGGTGAAGTCCGCTTTTTATGACGGCAGACAGATCAGTATCTGCTATCAGTCAAAAGAGCTTACGATCAATATTATGGACGGCACAAAGGAAGCGGTGGATGCTTGTATGTATTATATCCGTCAGTACAGCGCCGTACCGATCTGTCCTGTGTGCGGCAGGGCGATAGATACCAATATCTATGCGGTAGAAAATGCAGTGAATGCCATGTGCGGCGACTGTTTCCTGAATGCGCAGAGAAAGGTGTCAGACAGCAGCTCATCCGAACAGCGCAGGGTGGAGAATGTGCCGCTCGGCATTGTCGGAGCGATCCTCGGCGGTCTGGCAGGCGCTGTATTGTGGGTGCTGTTCTCTCTCATGGGCAGGATCGTGATCATCGCAGGCGCATTGTCGGCTCTTGCAGGATATCTTCTGTATAAGAAGCTGGCATGCAAGATCTCGAAAAAGGGACTGATATTGTCGCTGGTGATCGCATTCATATTTTTGCTGATCGGAATGTATTTTGCCATCGGGCTGGACGTGATGAACGGTGTGAGGGAATATGGTGTTCATCTGAGTCTTGCGGAAGCGTTATGCACACAGCCCACAGACAGTAATTATCAAGATCGTAGAGCCATGCGGTGTCTATGATATCTTCAGCAAACTCAGGGCTGATGCCTTTTTTTGCAAGTTCATTGCGAACGGTTATGA
>ONYV01000331.1 GCA_900322105.1 uncultured Eubacteriales bacterium
TGTTTCGATTTTTTGATCGGATGCGATCCTGTATCTGTTATCAAGACATCAATTCATTCACACGGTTCTGAACTGCATTGTAGTTATAGCCTGCTGCTGTCAGACGGCGTACACGTTCTTCTCCTGCGCCCCAATCTCCACGTATCACTTCTCTTGCGATCGTGTCCAGCGATTTCAGGCGGACTTTTTCGGCAAAGTTCAGAGCGATCCATCCTGTGATCCCGTGATATTCGATCAGACCCCACGTATAACCGCCGCCTGAGGTCTGACGGCTGACTTTCAAACGCTCACCCTTTGGCACAGCTCCTAAGATCGCATAAGAAGTTCCTGCGCCGCTGCGAATGTTCACACCATCCTCGGATGTGATGCACACTTCATAATTCACCGTTTTGGATGAATGTATCTGACTGATCGGTATCGTGATCGGTTTTTCGGAAGGCTTTGCTGACGGCACTTCATCCTCCACTGCAAAGATCCGTTTGTCATAGCAAACATCCGTATCCACATCTCCCCTGATTCCTGCAAAATGACCGTCCCAGCTATTCTGCCACAGCACGATATTCGCATATCGTTTCGGCACATCCTCTGATGCGCCGGGGGAAGCCAGCCACAGCGGATAGCGCTTTAACTTCTCATAATCAAAAATATTCGTCATCCAGTTATCATTCGTATACAGCACAGGACGGTATCCTGCCGCCTCGATATATTCCAAAAAGGCGCAGGCGCATTTTGTCCAGTCGGGCGACATACCGCAGGAAGCGGCGTATCGTTGTGAGTCTTCTTCAATGTCCAGTGCGATCATTCCGCTGTGTCCCGAAAAACGATTCGCAAGACGCACGGCAAAAGCCGCCTCTTCTCTTGCGGTTTTTTCGTCGACGAAATAAGCAAAATGATAAGTGCCGAAGGGAATGTTGTTTTGAATGCATCCTTCGGCATTGTGATAGTAACAGTTATCGGTCTGACCGGGCAGGTCGGAGCCAAACGAGCTGCGAAGAATCGCAAAATTGATCTGAGAACGCAGCCTGCTCCAGTCGATCGTACCGTTGGCATAAGAAACGTCAATTCCTCTCATCATATTCCTCCTTATAGTCCTCTTTGATCTCAGGCAGTCCTGCAAGCGATGTCAGCAAGGATAATACGGCGGCAGTGAGCGCCGTTGAAGCTGCTGCAAGCCAGTCTGCTGCGCCAAAGGCAGCGCCGACACTGATCGACGCTGCCGCTGTCTGAGCCATTGTCCGCACGGCACGGATCAATGCCGCACGGAGCCATGCTTTTGTTTTTTGTTTCATCTATCTGATCTTTCCTTTCTTTTTGTATTCTGTTGTGTATGACGTTTTGAAAAGACCCTGTCAGGTCTGATCCTTATAAGGAACTTCCGCTGTTTTGGATCTTGATAAAACGCCTCATTACAATCATATGCTGACCTTAGTTTTGCGTGTTACTTTTCCGATCGTTTTCCAGATCGCTGATACGGTGATTGATGACCTTGATCTTTTCTTCGTTCATGCTGGTTCTTTCTTCAACGGCGTACATCCGCTCGATGAGGTGATTGTGTTTTTCCACCTTCATTTCCAGCATTTTGATGCGGTATTCCGTCACCTTGCTGCCTGCGATGATTCCTGCAAACGTACCGATCACCGAGCCGCACAATGCGATCAGCGCACTGATGACTGATGCTTCCATTCTTGTCACCTCCTTCACCTTCCATGCGCGCGGAGATGCCACCGATGATGATGATGACGTCGCAATCTTTCACTTCAGATGCCAGTTGGCTGAAATCCACAAGATTTCGCTCGCAGATGTCGCCACGCAACATGGCGAAGTTGCTGGCACCGTGCCGGTACTCAATCTCCACATCGTATTTTTCTCCCTTCTTCACAGGGAAGGACTTGTACTCCACCTGACGGCCAAAACCAAAACCGCGGCGGCCGGATGCCTTACCTTCCTCAATCGTCTGGCCGTTGACTCTCAGGATATACCCGTTGTCTGTTGATAAGGTGTATTTCATT
>ONYV01000179.1 GCA_900322105.1 uncultured Eubacteriales bacterium
GGAAGCCCTTCGTGAGATATCGGGACGTCTGGAAGAGATGCCTGCGGAAGAAGGCTTTCCTGCATACCTGCCCTCACGTCTGTCAGAATTCTATGAACGTGCAGGCAGAGTGAACACCCTTAGCGGCAGTGAAGGCTCTGTCACGATCATTGGCGCAGTATCGCCGCAAGGCTCGGATTTTTCCGAACCCGTTACACAGAATACAAAACGATTCACGCGCTGTTTCTGGGCGCTGGATAAGTCGCTTGCTTATGCAAGACACTATCCTGCGATCAACTGGATGAACAGCTACAGTGAATATTTTACCGATCTTGACCCGTGGTATCGGGAAAACCTCGGTGATGATTTTATCAAATACAGAAACCGTATCACAGCGATCCTTCATGAAGAAAGCAGTCTGATGGAGATCGTCAAGCTGATCGGTTCAGACGTACTTCCTGACGATCAGAAGTTAGTCATCGAGATTGCCAAAGCGATCCGTGTCGGTTTCCTTCAGCAAAACGCTTTCCATTCGGACGATACCTTTGTACCGCTGGAAAAGCAGAAACTGATGATGAAAGCGATCCTTCACCTGTATACAAGATCCAAGAAGATCATCGCACGTTCGATCCCGATCTCACGCATCACAGAAACAGGTCTTTTTGAGCGTCTGGCTAAAATGAAGTACGACATTCCAAACGCAAAGCCGGAGCTTTTCGATTCCCTCATCGCAGACATCGACTCTGCTCTTGACGCTCTCTCCTGATTCTCCGCAGGGGCATCCTGCCCCCGCACCCCCTTTCGCAGGGGCATCCTGCCCCCACACCCCCGGGCAGGGGACTTCTCGTCCCCTGCACCCCTCGGCAGGGACTAAGTCCCTGCACCTGTGAGTTTTGGGGATGGGGAAGAAGTCGGGATGGAGAAACCATACAAACAAATCGAATAGAATAAAAAAGTGAAACAGTTAATTTCCTTTCTCAAAGGATGTGATAATGAATGATACTTGATTACGTTGGCGTGAAAGAGATCAACGGCTCTCTGATCGTGCTGGATAACGTTGAAAATGCATCGTTTGAAGAGATGGTAGACATCCGTCTGGAAAACGGTACGATCCGTCATGGCAGGATCGTCCAGATCGACGGCAAGCGAGTGGTCATACAGGTGTTTGAAGGCACAAAATCCATTTCATTGGACAATACCCGAACCAGACTGAAAGCCCGTCCGATGGAGCTTGCGCTGTCGCCTGAGATCATGGGACGAGTCTTCAGCGGCGCAGGCCGCCCGATCGACGGACTGGGAGAGATCTATCCGCTCAAAAGAGCAAATGTAAACGGCACGCCTATGAATCCTGTTTCCCGTGTATATCCGAGAAACTATATCAATACAGGCATTTCTACCATTGACACACTGATGACGCTGATTCGCGGACAGAAGCTGCCGATCTTTTCGGGATCGGGCATGAAGCATAACGAGCTTGCGGTACAGATCGTCCGTCAGGCGAAGATCACCGATACAGACGGCGATAATAAATTCGGTATCGTATTTGCGGCAATGGGCGTTAAGAATGACGTTGCGGACTATTTCCGCAGGAGCTTTGACGAAAGCGGCGTTTTGTCGAGAGTTGTTATGTTCCTGAACTTAGCAAACGACCCGATCATTGAAAGAACACTGACACCACGCTGCGCGCTGACAGCGGCGGAGTATCTTGCATTTGAATGCAATATGCACGTTTTGGTTATTATGACAGACATGACGTCATATGCGGAAGCGCTCCGAGAGTTTTCGTCCTCAAAGGGCGAGATACCCGGACGAAAAGGATTTCCGGGCTACCTGTATTCCGATCTGGCGTCCCTCTATGAAAGAGCAGGCATGATAAAGGGCAGCAAGGGTTCTGTTACGCAGATTCCTATTTTGACGATGCCGAACGATGATATCACACACCCCGTTCCCGACCTGACAGGTTATATCACAGAAGGTCAGATCGTTTTGGACAGACAGCTCGAAGGTTCAGGACTCTATCCGCCTGTTTCCGTACTGCCGTCACTGTCCCGACTGATGAAGGACGGCATTGGCGAAGGCTACACAAGAGCAGACCATCAGGCGCTTGCCAATCAGTTGTTTGCTTCCTATGCAAGAGTGCAGGACGCAAGATCACTGGCGTCTGTTATCGGTGAGGAAGAACTGTCGCCTGTCGATAAAAAGTATATAGCATTCGGCAAGCTGTTTGAACAGTATTTTGTCAATCAGGGATATCATGAGAACCGTACCATTGAGCAAAGCCTTGATCTCGGCTGGAAGCTGCTCTCTACACTGCCCAGAACAGAGCTTGACCGTGTGGATGATGTGCTGCTGAAGCAGTTTTATATTGAAGATTCCGACAGCCTGACCTTCCATACCTACTCGGACGAACAGGAAGCCGCTCAGAATGCAGATGACGACGCATAAGGACTGTGGGGTGAATGGCAAATGGCAGTACAGGCAGTACCTACCAAGGGCAACCTGATGACCTTCAAAAAATCCTTATCTCTTGCAAAAACAGGATATGAGCTGCTTGACAAGAAAAGAAATATTCTCGTTCGTGAAATGATGACGCTGATCGATAAAGCGTCAGAAATTCAGACGAAGATCGACATCACCTACAGTCGGGCATATCTTGCCCTGCAAAGAGCGAATATCACGATGGGATATATTGACGCGATCGCAAAGGCAGTGCCGGAGGATGACTCCCTGCAGGTAAGCTATCGCAGCGTCATGGGCGTAGAGATCCCGATCGTGACGATCGATGAAAGTGACGAAGAGAATACGCTGGTCTATGATTTAGGCTCAACAAACGCTGCGTTTGATGAAGCCTATGTCAGTTTCCGTGAAGTAAAGCGGCTCACCGCACATCTTGCAGAGATCGAGAACAGCGTCTACCGCTTGGCGGATGCGATCAAAAAAACGCAGAAACGAGCAAATGCGCTGAAAAACATCATGATACCGAAGTTTGAAGAGACCGTCAAGTTCATCTCCGATGCACTCGAAGAAAAAGAACGTGAAGAATTCTCCAGACTAAAAGTTATCAAGGCACAAAAAAGTAAAAAACAATCCTGAATATATTATCTCAATGGCTGTCGCAGTATTTACAGTACTGCGGCAGTCATTTTTGAATAAGAAAACAGCTATTTTTTGATTAAAAAGTCGAATTTCTTCAACCCCTTGTAAACACGATAAAAAGTATGATAATATATATAAAGGAGCTGTAAAAAATGAGAACTAAACGTGTACTGAAATATCTTGCTTTTCTCCTGACCGCTGCTTTGGTTTTTATCATGTACTCACAGCCCGTGTCAGCACTTCGTATATCTTTCCGTCATCCCCCAAGAACCGGCTCTGCGTTTGAAATAATCACAGAAGGTATTCTTTTGGTTGGAGGATTTGTCTTTCTGATTGTACTTCTGATTCGTACCATCATAGAAAACAAAAAGAATCGTAATTAAGGCAACACCGCACAAAGACCGCCTTGCGGCTTAGCGCCACATCTGCTTGCATATTTTCCGTCATCTTGCACAAAAATCCCTCGACATACGTCAGT
>ONYV01000340.1 GCA_900322105.1 uncultured Eubacteriales bacterium
GTTTATGTATTTAGATTCGGTCGTGGACGGCATTCTCAAAGGGCTGAACGAACAAACGAGTTACTTTGTGTTCAATACCATAGATTCTATTCTGCGTGTGATCCTGACAGCGCTGCTTCTTCCGCTCTTTGGCATAGCAGGTGTGATCGCCGTCATCATCATCAGCGAACTGCTCAATACCCTGATGAGCCTTGCAAGACTTATCCGCCTGACGAAGCTGCGCCTTTCATTGACAGAAGCCGTACTGCTCCCTCTGATTACTGCGTTGATCCCCTGTCTTACACTGCAAATCTGTCCGTGCCTGCCCCATCAGGGCGCAGATGTGCTGTGTAAGCTTACTCTGTGCAGTGTATTCTGCGTTCTTATTCATTTCGGTCTGAAAAAAACCAAACCATCCTTTGCAGCCCTATAATGCCACAAAACCGTCCCTCTGATCGTTTTATTCAGAGGAACGGTTTTTCTTTGTGCGGTGCTGCCTTATTTTCGGATGATAATGACCTGACCGGGAAAGATTCTGTCGGGCTGCGTGAGCTGATTCAGGTTGATGAGATAGGCAGTGCTGACGCCGTATCGCTTTGCGGTCTGGTAGAGTGTGTCGCCGCTTTGCACGACATAGGAAATGCTTTCCTCGCTGTCGTCTGCGTCATCGGACGGGGTGATGATCGGCTCGTCTGTTGTGTCGGGTTCAGATTCGTCCTCCGTTTTGTCTTCAAACAGCACGATGCCCTGACCTGCAAAGATCAGGTCTTTGTCATTCAGTCGGTTCAGGCTTGCAAGCGTGTCTGCTGAGAGACCATATTTTTCTGCGATACTGTCAAGCGTATCTCCTTCACGCACGATATATTCCCTCTGCCTGCAAATGCCCGTTTCCAATGGGATCTTTAACACCTGATCTTCTTTGATCTGCGACGGATCAGACAAACGGTTGAACGCAGCTAATTTCTGAATGCTGATATTGTGCTTCAAAGCGATGTCTTTGAGGGTGTCGCCTTTTTTGACAATGTATTCCCGAAAGGGAACGCATTTTTCAGGTCTGCTGTGCGGTATTTCCGAAACAGGGATGCGTAAGATCCTGCCTGCTTCGATCCTGTCGGGGTCGATGATGCCGTTGTAGCGTGAGATGATGCCGACGGTGGTGTTGAAGCGGCGCGCAATATCATACAGCGTATCGCCTTTTCGGACAGTATAGATGATCGTTTCCATAGTTTTCCCTCCCGTATAACTTCATTGTGAAAGAAAAGAAAAGTGACGATAAACGGGAGTAAAAATCAGAAAACACGAAAAAAATTCAAAAAAGCTGTACAAAGCAGTGCGGTTTTGTGTTATAATAAGAAAAATACGTAATGACCGAAAGGAATGATTCTGTTGAAATTTGACGCACAGGATTGTAGGCTGATCTCATCTAAACAGCTTACCCCGACCATATATGATTTCCGGCTGCAAAACGAGCAGTTAGCATCATTAACAAAACCCGGACAGTTTGTTCAGATACTTGTCCCCGGAAAGACACTGCGCCGCCCGATCTCCGTTTGTGATGTAGAGGGCGATATCATCCGTCTGGTGTTTGAAGTCAGAGGTGAAGGAACAGAACTGCTGTCCCATACAAAGGTTGGAGAAAATATCAACATCATCGCACCGTTAGGAAAAGGCTTCACGCTTGACCCTGACAAGAAAACGATCTTCATCGGCGGCGGTATCGGCGTACCTCCGATGCTGTACAGCGCAAAGCAGTGCGGCAAAAATGCGACCGTTATCAACGGCTTCCGCAACAAAGATGCCGTAATCCTGTCAGAAGATTTTGAACGCTCCGTTTCCAAACTGATCGTCACAACAGACGACGGCAGCTTCGGTATTCACGGCTTTGTCACACAGCCGCTGTCCGAACTGATCGATCAGGCTGAGATGATCTGCGCCTGCGGACCGATGCCGATGCTGAAAAATATCGCAAAAATGGCGCACGAAAAGAACGTTCCCTGTCAGGTATCCTTAGAGCAGAGAATGGCGTGCGGCGTGGGAGCGTGTCTGGGATGCGCCGTTGCCGTCAGGGATGAAAACGGCAGGGAAGTATACCGTCATGTCTGCAAAGACGGTCCTGTATTCAGCAGTGAGGAGGTAGTATTCTGATGGCAGATCTGAGTGTAAAAATCGCAGGTGTAACGTTTAAGAATCCCATCATTGCCGCATCGGGTACGATCGGCTTTGGCAGGGAATACAGTGAGTTTTATCCGCTTTCGGTATTCGGCGGCATTTCGTGCAAGGGAACGACGCTGAAAGAGCGCCCCGGCA
>ONYV01000006.1 GCA_900322105.1 uncultured Eubacteriales bacterium
ATCCATCCCGATCATATCAAGAAAACACACAGAGAATCTTTCTCTGCATGGATGCCCTGGTTTTGTTTAGCGACAGGATGGCGCAAACGAACTGTCGTATTTTGTTATCACGGGTATATTATATCACAGAATCCATACTTGTCAAAGGGTTTTGGTCAGACAACACACGAAAATCAATTTCATCTGCGCGGAATGTGCGTCAAAAGTGCGTTTCTGATCGCTGCGATCAAAAATCCAGCCCTTCACGGACAATCCGCTGACTGTCCCGAATGCCGTACAGTTCCCGAAACAGCGCCGATACATATTCATACCCGAAATCGTTATTGCCGATCCATCCTCCTGCGGTGGTCACATAGATCAGCTTGTCTGCTTTGCAAAGCCCGTGAGGTCTGCCGTCCTCGGTATAGCGGAATGTCAGCCCCGAAACAGAGATGTTTTCGATCCAGATCTTTAAGAGCGCAGGAAACGAAAAATCCCAGTAAGGCGCTGCGATCACCACAAGATCCGCCTGCGCAAGCTGCTTTGCATAGAAAAAGCGTTCATCCGAAAAATCCCCCTCAGATGCCGCCTTGCTGCGCCACAAAAGTGTTTCTTCATTTAGCGGTCGCAGCGGTTCTTCAAAGAGCTTCAGCTCCGTGATCTCTCCGCTGAGCGTTGACAGCACTTCTTCGGCAAGCTTTCTTGTGCGGGACTCCTTTCGTACACACGCATTGACAAACAGTATTTTTTTCTGCATCAGCACATCACTCTCTTTCTTAATGTATTGTCTGCCGCCTTATCCGACAGCTATCTTACATGCTCATAGAGTGCCCCAAATCATGTATCTATGATACCACAAACAAACGATTTTTTCAAATGTCGTTGCAATATTTTTCGCCATCAAGCCTTTGAAAAACGCAGGCAGCAAAGGCAAAGCCACCTCAAAGCGCTGCGGCAGAGCAACCCAAAGCTCGCCAAGGCGTACAAGGATGTTTACAGGGAAATACCGGAAATGGAAGCGCAAGATCCGCCGTCACAATCATAGTACAAAATATGCATCATCTCACTGTCACAAAAATTTATGGGAATTTTTGTGAAAACGTGAATTGACAACGACGTTTTTTTATCATATCATTGTTTTATATGGAATCTGCAGGAGGGACTCAACTTGCAAACTGAAACAATTTACGAATTTTACGGCCGACAGAAAAACGATATGGAATCCTCCGTCATACCCTTCCTGATCTTTCAGCGCATCGACTCCGAACTTCATGTGGTACTGATCTCGGATGGATTATGCAAACTGTTTTCTGAACGCCGCAGTGAGATCATTTACATTTTAGAAAACAATATCTATACCTCTGTCCATACCGAAGACGTGGAACGGCTTTCTGCCAATTGGGAACATTTCGTCAACACAGGGTCAAACTATGAATTGGTTTTCAAAAGACGCATCGGCAATCAGTTCCGCTCGATCCACGCTATCGGCAGCACACAGATCACCGATACGGGAGAAACACTGTATTATCTTTGGTGCGGCGATGTTACCGATATCGTCAACGCCGAAAAGATCAGCACCTATTATGACAAGCTGACCAATATGCCGAATATGTCCGCCTTTGGCGTTTTAGCGGAACAGGAAAGGATCAGAATGCGAAAAAAAGGCATCACCCCTGCATTCGTCTATTTCGATATCCGTGACATGAAGGCGATCAACGAAAAATACGGCTTTTCCAGAGGCAACGGCATTCTGTCGGGAACGGCTTTTGTGCTCAGAGATGTGTTTGAAAACGATGCTATGGCGCGCCTGTCGGACGATCACTTTATCGTTTTGACCAACAAGCGCCATCTGGAACAAAAGATCGAACAGGTCAACGACCAGATCCTGCGAAACCCGATGGGCATTCCCGTTCAGGTCTGCGCAGGCATCTACTATGACGAAAAATCGGGCATTGACATCTACGCTTCCATCGACAGGGCAAGGATCGCCTGCAAAGCCATCAAGGGCGACTATACCAGAAAATATCATGTCTTTGACAGAGAAATGTTTACAGACTACCGTCAGCGCCGCCATGTCCTCAATCACTTTGAGGAAGCGCTCGAAAACGGCTATATCCGTCTGTACTATATGCCCATCGTGCGCACCGTCACAGGAAAGATCTGCGATATGGAAGCGCTCGCGCGCTGGATCGATCCCGAAAAGGGTATGCTGCCGCCTTCTCAGTTCATCCCCGTGTTGGAGGACAACCGCCTGATCAACAAGCTCGATTTTTATATGCTGAGAAAGATCTGTGAAAGCCTTGCCACGCAAAAACGTCTGAATATGCCCATCGTGCCTGTTTCTGTCAATATCTCACGCTCGAATTTTGAGGTATGTGACGTTTTTGACGAGGTGCTTTCCATCGTGAATGAATATAATATCGCTCACCACCTTCTGACAGTCGAGATCACCGAAAGCGCCTTTATCAAAAACCGCCAGTTCCTGCAAAGCCAGATCGACCGATTCCGTGAAGCAGGATTTAACGTCTGGATGGACGATTTCGGCAGCGAATATTCCTCCCTCAATACCCTGCAGGAATATTCTTTCGACCTCATCAAGCTCGATATGCGTTTCATGAAGAATTTCAGCCTGACAGGGAAAAACCATCTGATCCTGTCAGACATCATCAGCATGATCTCAAAGCTCGGCGTCAGCACGCTTGCCGAAGGCGTTCAGACAAAAGAACAGCTCCGTTTTCTGCGTGATGCAGGATGCGATAAGGTGCAGGGCTTCTTGTTCGGAAAGCCCATGCCCTGTGAGCATTTCTATGAAAAATCCACCGTCTGCAACGGTCTGGAATATGACGATATCTCAAAGACCGCCTATTATGACAAGATCAGCACCTCCAGTCTGGATATCCGCTCCTTTACGATGGATATGGGACGGTATTTTGCCGACAGCACCGTTACTCCTGTTGCCGTGCTGGAATTTCACGGCAGCAACTTTCGTATCCTGAAGGCAAACGCCGCTTATAAGGGCTTTTTGGAAGAGATCGGTCAGGACAAAAATTTCATCTACAACGACTATTATGACTGGTACCGCCGTCCTTCCCCTACCTTTACCCAAGCGGTCAAAAAATGTCTTTCCTCCCGCAAGGAAGAGAATATTTACAGCGTGTTGGAAAATCAGATCCGTGTTTCTGCCAATATCCATTTCATCGCCTATGACTCCAGATCCGATACGGGCGCTGTGCTGATCATCGTCACACGCCTTGACTCCGCACCTCCCCTGCTGCCCTCTCTCACCTGACAAAATGTCCGCTTTTTTGTACATATTTTGCTCCGGCTGCTCTCTGACAGTCGGAGTTTCTTCAGAGATTCACGCTTGAAAGAACAGAAAAATTGTGTTATAATCAAAATGTTATACATCACAAAAAGAAAGGAGCTGTCGGTTTGGTTTCCCTTGAAAAAAGAATCAGCGTTGGAAAATTTATCGTTATCATTCTGATACTTTGCCTGCTGACGGCGCTTCCTGTCATTCTGATCCGTCACGCTTCCGCAGACCCTGCGCAGGAAACAAACGCTCAGGCGTCTTCGGAGGAAACGTCTTCCGCTCCCGAAACGCCGCTCCAAAAATACGGCAAACTCAACGATATCCGCATCCGACTGACATTTGACCGATCAACAGAAACTCTCGACATCAAAACCATCGGCGATTGGGTCAGCGTCAGCCGAAAAGGGGATCAGTATACATACACAACAGATGACGAAAAGATCAAACGCTACACAAAAGCGCTTGCCGACAAATACAGCAACTATCATGCCTATGTCACCTTCAAAACGCACGACGATGAAGAGATCACACTGCCCAGCAACAGCACGGGATGGATCTTTGACGATAGCTATGCAGCGTCCATGATAAAAAAATATATCACCGAAGCGCGTTCTGCCAATCTGAACCTGACGGACAAAAGTGCAGAAAGCAACAAATGGTGGATACGCATCTCGTCCGACTACAACGCCGAAAAAAAGCAAGGAAATTCCTATGCGGAGGTCAGCATCAGCAGTCAGTATATGTGGCTGTATCAAAACGGAGAGGTCATTATGGAAGGTCCTGTCGTAACGGGCAATCCAAACTATGGCAACGATACTCCTGCAGGCGCATATTTCATCTACGAAAAAGAAAGCCCTGCGATCCTCTACGGTCCCGGTTATCTGACAGAGGTATCTTACTGGATGGCGTTTAATGACGACATCGGCTTCCACGACGCCACATGGCAGGATTCCTTCGGCGGAGATACATACCTTGACAACGGCTCTCACGGCTGTGTGAACCTTCCGCTGTCTTTTGCGGAGGAGCTGTACAGCAGTGTTTACCTCTATATGCCCGTGTACGTCTATTGAGCATTCCATCAAAGTGTTAAGGCAAAACCGCACCTTCCGTTTCAGAAGGTGCGGTTTTGTTTTCACCGTTATTATTCCGACAGATCAGTTTTCTTCCTCTGTCAGCGCAATATATTCCGCAGGAATATGATCCATCGTATTGCGCAGAGATTCCGCCGACCATGTAATGTCCTTGCGGATGACCTTTGCAGGCATTCCTGCAAGAATACAGTTATTCGGGAACTCGCCTTTGACAAGCGCGCCTGCGCCAACGATCGAAGATCTTCCGATCACGGTCTTGTTCAGGATGATCGAGCGCATCCCCACCCATACATGGTCGCCGATCTCAATGATATTCTTGGGATCGCCCTTTTCCTGTTTGTTGATCCTTTCTCTTTTCACAACATCATAGATTGCATGACCGTCTCCGCAGTAGATCTTGATCTCAAAGGAAAACAGACAGTCTTTTCCGATGTTCAGCGTCATACCTCCCAGCACGGTCATTTCCGTGTTCCGCACAAAAGTCGTCTTTTCGCCGATGTTTACTTCCGCATCCCCGAACACCGTCAGGTTTACGCCGTCCTCAAAAACGCATTTCCTGCCGATCTTCACCTTTGCGCCGCCGACTGTTTTGGCGGTGATCTGATTATTTTCCCCGAAGGTACAACTTTCGTCAATATCGATCTGAACGTCATAGGCATATTCGTCCAGCACCACCTTACAGTGCGGCGCATGGATATGGTTGTCGTATTCGTCGCTGTAGTCTTCGATATAGTCGTCAACGGAGATCTTGTTGTGGTTGATAAAGAAACAGTCCTCAAAATCCGTATATCCGAAAGAATGCAGCCGCAGCTGAAGATCCAGCATTTTTTTCATTCTCGGCACAACGATATAGTACCGATCGTTCATATCCTTGATCTCGCCGATATAGCGGACTTTGTCGTTTGCTTTTTTCTTGACCGTTGTTACCGTCATAACGTTTGTCATGCCATAGTCCTGCGCCAGAAACTCATGGTAAGTCCCGGCTTCTCCCAGCACCACAATGGTGCGCCCCTTGCGGTACCGGTCGATCAGCCTGGATGCTTTTCGGTAAAACGGTATCATTACTTCTTTTGTCATCATGTCGTTGATCCTTTCGGGGAGACCCTTGATCGACAGCAAAGGTACTTCCGCCGAACCCTTTCTGTAAAAATCGGTTTTGCAGTGATCACAGCAGCGGAGCGATCA
This sequence comes from uncultured Eubacteriales bacterium, assembly GCA_900322105.1. GTDB lineage: Bacteria > Bacillota > Clostridia > Oscillospirales > Acutalibacteraceae > UBA1213. The sequence continues at coordinate 5,569 of ONYV01000006.1, forward strand.
GCTTCATAATACTGCCGCGGATCTTGTAGGAGAGTTTTTCGTTCTTGATCGTTTCAAATGTGACCTTGCTGCATTTTGCAAGCGTCTGCTGAAAGTCCTCTTCGATGGACGGAATACACTCCGTGTCGTATAAGTAAGTCGCGCATTCAAAATGATGGTACAGGCTGCGGTAGTCAAGGTTGATCGTGCCGACGACAGCCTTGTGATCGTCCGATACAAACACCTTTGCATGAACGAATCCGGGTGTATATTCATATATCTCAACACCTGTTGAGATCAGCGCTTTATAGTGGGATTTTGCCAGCGAGAAAGCGGATTTTTTATCGGGGATGCCCGGCAGGATCAGCTTGACATCCACACCTCTTTGCGCTGCATATTTCAGCGCAGCTTCCAGCTCATTGTCCAAAATCAGATACGGCGTCATGATATGCACATATTTTTTTGCGCTGTAAAGGATATCAACATAGACGCTTTCGCCCACCTTATAACCGTCCATCGGACTGTCTGAATACGGCATGACATAACCCTTGCTCTTGACAGGGTATTTTTTATCCATGAAATTGCCCCACTCTACATTTTTCTCTGTCAGGTTCCACATTTGCAGGAACATTCTGGTAAAGCTCTCGACCGCCTCACCCTTGAGCATGAGCGCCGTATCTTTCCAGTGACCGAAACGAACGATCTCGTTGATATACTCATCGGCTAAATTCACGCCGCCGTTAAAGGCTACCTTGCCGTCTATGACAAGGATCTTGCGGTGGTCACGATAGTTATAATGCGTGGAAATAAAGGGCTGCAGCTTTGAGAAAGCCTTGCTCTTGATGCCGTATTCTGCCAGACGCTCGGGGTAATCTCCCGAAAGGGTCGACATTTCGCACATTCCGTCATACATCACACGAACGTCTACACCCTGAGCCGCTTTGTCGGCAAGGATCTTCAGGATGCTGCCCCACATCAGGCCTTCATCAATGATGAAGTATTCCATAAAGATGAAATGCTCCGCCTTTTTCAGCTCTTCGAGCATTGCTTCATATTTATTCTCGCCCAGCGGAAAATACGTCACCTCTGTATTGGCATAGACAGGAAACGTTCCTGTTTTGTTCAGATACTGACACATCGCCTTTGTGCCGGAAGAAACAATCTCCGGCGCATTCAGCACCTTTTCATCCTGCCGTATCATATCCTTGCTTTGCTCGTTCAGATCTTCGAGTTTTCTCTCCATGCTGCGGTATCCGATCCTATGCCGCGTCACAAGCAGCAGGATACTCGTCATGAGCGGAAACAGCATCATCATCACCAGCCACGTCAGCTTGGCGGTTGCATCCATGTCTATTTTGAACAGATAAAAAAACATGATGATGATAAACACGCCCATCAGCAGCAAAAGCCATTCCGATTCTTCCATCGCCACAAAAAGCAAGTTAAGACCGATCACCTGGATGACCAGCAGCAGCGCAATGAGCCCAAACCGGCTGAATACGATCCTTAGCAGTCCCTTGTGATGAGATTTCAGCAGCATCAGAACATCAGGATTATCCTGCAGACTCCTTCGGTGATCCTTCATATTGGTCTTCGATTTTTTTCCCACTGTTAATACCTCCCGTTTTTTCAAAAATCGACTATGGATATTATAACACATCCCCTTGCATTTGTCATTAAATATCTTATAAACTAAACAAAATTCACCTTTGTAAACCTGTGAAAAAACGGTGCAAACTGCGCGGATCGTCTGAACATTCATAAAAAAACCTCTCGGGTTTTGTTGACTTGAAAAGCCGTATGTGATATGATTCATTTATGATCCGAAGGAGCTGATAAATTGATAAACGGAGGTTTGATCTATGGATCAGATGAATGATATGACACCTCAGAAAAGCAGAAAAAGTATTGCTGCGATCGTTTCTATGCTCATCACCATTGCGCTGCTGGTATGCGCTCTGATCCCGATGGAGCAGGTCAGAAGAACACCGCTCAGACTGCCGGGAACGGTAAACGTGATCTTTGGCGTATGCGGTCTTATCGCAGCGATTGTCACGATCGTTCTCGCTGTCAGGGCAAGAAAGCATGCCAAAAAGAAGGGCGCCGGTACGCTGGCGCTGGTGGTCGGCATTTTAACGCTCATCGGCTCAATGGTGATCGCTCCCGGCACCTGTGTGCTTTCCATCGTCACGGATTATGCGAATCATGGTCTTGACAGTGCGCTCGGAAAGATCATCGCCGACCGTCCTGACGATATCAAAAAATTTGACGACATGATCGACGATCTGCTCAATACCGTGACAAAAGAAAAAAAAGAGGCTCCATCGGTCAGCAGCGCTCCTGCGTCTGACGCTTCCAAGAGCTGAACCTTTACCGCCGCAGTGATCGCAAAACAAAAAGAGATTCTTTTCAGCAGAGTCTCTTTTTCATTTGGTTTGCTAAATGCCCGAACATCCTTTCACAACTGCTTATCATCACAGAACAGGAGCTTTCTATCTATGACAAAACAGAAATTCAAACTGACCGCCCTGCCCGACAAGCTGTTCGGCGGCATCCGCATGACATGGCTGAAAGTCATACTCTTTGCCGTCATCACCGCTCTGGTCACAGCCGCGCTGATGGTGACCCCCGGACTGCTGAATACGTCCTTCCGACAGATGGGCACCACGCTCGAAGCATGGGTGCTGTTTGCCATCATCATCATGACAAACTGCAAAAAGCCGCTGGAATCCGCCCTGAAAACTTTCGTGTTTTTTCTCATCAGTCAACCCCTGATCTATCTGTTTCAGGTTCCCTTTTACGAAGGCGGTTTTCAGATCTTCGTGTATTACCGCTATTGGTTTTTCTGGACGCTCGCTACCTTTCCGATGGCGTTTGTCGGATGGTATCTGACGAAAAAGAATTGGCTGAGCCTGCTCATCCTGTCGCCGATGCTGGTGCTGTTAGCGGTCTCCGGATTGCAGTATGTTAAGATCGCTGTCTCGGATTTCCCGAGAATGCTGCTTGCCGCTATTTTTTGCTTCGGTCAGATCCTGCTGTATACGTTTGTATTCTTCAAGGATCTGCCAAAGCGTCTGGTATCTCTGGCGATCCCTGTGGTCGCCTGTGTGGCGATACAGTTCTTTGCGCCGTTTGAGAGAATCGGTATCAGTATGCCGCTGAGCGACGTTCATCTGTCGGAAAACGCTGTGGCAGCGCTCGCAGACGAGGACTTTGGTACGGTGACGATCTCGGATTACGAAAACGCCTATATCTACATTGAGTCGATAAAGTCCGGCACTACCACCTTGACGATCAAAGACGGCGACAAAGTCTATGAATATACCGTCACGGCAGGATATCAGGACGGCGCAAACCGTATTACGGTAGAGCCAAAAAAAGAAACAAGTGATCGCTGACGTATTTTTTATGGAAAGCGCTTCGGGATGTGAAATAAATGGGAAGTATCAAACAAATCGTCTGCATTTGTCTGATATGGTCGCTATGTTTTTTTCTGCCGCCGATGATGACAACCGCAGAAGAATGCAGCAGTATCAGACTCTATGCTGACGGAAACGGGGCATTTTATGCGCTGAGATCTGCAGGAGCGATGAATACCGTGGAGTGTTATCGCCGCTCATCTCGTCAAACAGTCGGTACGCCCGAAGCGGCAAATGCTTTCGGCTTGGTGACAGACGGAAATGAAGTGTTTTTGATGAGCCGACACAGCGGTCAGTTTTGCCTGTACGCTCCAAAAAGCAGAGAGACCGCTTTACTCGGCAGCGTCTGCCCGACAGAGGATCAGATCGTAATCACGCCTGACCGCATCGTTTATCTGACCGAAAACGGTAAAGATACCACCATCTTCCGCTATACAAACCTCTGCGAAAATGAAAGCGCCGTCACATCGCCTTACAAAATTATCCGGCTCTTTCTTTCCGAAAGCGGAAATGCCTGCGCCCTGACGGAAAAAGGATTATTTCTGCCCGAAACGGGCGCATTTATTTCCTGTGATGTTCCTGCGATGCCCTTTTCGCTCAATCAGGGCTTTTGCGGCGACCGAAACGGAAATTTGTTTCGGTTTGATGAACAAAACGGCTTTCAGAAGCTCCTGCAAACCGACAATGCACCCTTGTTCCACGCAGAAGGCGCTTTATATTCGTATCAAAAGGATAGGGTCATCCGCATGGATATGCAGGGAAACGTGGACGGATATTTTGAGACGGGCGACGATCCGATCCTGTCTTTTGCCGTCAGCGGCGATGACGCTGCGCTGATCTGCAAAGAAGAATGCCGCATTCTCCATTCGTCCGATTTTGTACCTGTCACATCAAGCGAACCGTCAAAAGAACCGTCCCATGTTTCCTCTGAGCCGTCGATCCCTGCTTCAAAGCCCTCTGACACCTCACTTCCGACAACCGATAGCCCCTCCCCGTCCTCTGTCACAGAAGTTCCAACTGACGGTCATTTCTACCTGAAAAGCAGTTCCTATCACATAGAAGGCGATCTCATTTCCAACATCCCCATCGGCACGACTGCCGCCGTTTTGAAAAAAGGTCTGGATCATCCCGACTGCGCCCTGAGCTTTACGGATCATAACGGAAAGTCCTTTCTCTACGGCACTCTCGGCACAGGCGCTTGTCTGTGCTTTTCAAACGATCGGGAAACGAAACGATATTATACCATCGTCAAAGGCGATCTCAGCGGCGAAGGCAACGTCAACACCCTCGATCTCAACACCGCCGCAAAATATCTTGTCAAAAAGCAGGAATTATCGGACTATGCTCTCTTTGCCGGCGATCTGGACAATGACGGCAAGCTGACCGTCAAAGACCTCTGCCGTTTGCAGTCTGCTTATTATCGTTATGGCAAAACATTGCCAAAGGATATATTTTGTCATAATTAACAAAAAGATTTCCTGCGTTATAGGTATTCAAACAAATGATACCCTGCAAGCAAAAAGACTGCACAAAAGTTGATTTTCAGATTTGTACCAATTGACAGATAATCTGTGACCATACCTCCGAAAATGGATCGCAGAAAGAAAAATGCGGCAGAAATGCCGTATTTTTTGTTTGCAAAAAGAAAAGAAAAGTGGTATGATGAATGTGTATAACAGCTTTTGCAAGTGATGAAACGGAACAGGAAGATCGTGCAATCGCTGAAATTTTTTTAGGAGTGTGATTCTAATGAATCGTAAGACAAGCGCAGCAAAACGCAGCCTTGGCAGAAAAGCAGCCTGCTTATCTATCACTGCTGCTCTGGCAATCTCTGCCTTTGCAGGCACATCGCTGCTCAGTACTGCCGCTAACGCTGTTTCCGCAGAAGAATACGGTCTGGCAGACAATATTCAGGACGGCGTGATCCTTCACTGCTTCGACTGGAAGTACAGCGATATCACCGAGTCGCTTCCCGAGATTGCGCAGGCAGGCTTCTCCGCTGTGCAGACCTCTCCTGTACAGCCCGCTGCAGGTACGGGACCCTGGTACTGGCTCTATCAGCCGCTTTCCTTCACTGTTGCTGAAAACGGCGACCTCGGCACAAAAGACGAGCTTCGTGAGCTTTGCGAAAAAGCAGAGGAATACGGCATCAAGGTGATCGTAGACGTAGTCGCCAACCACTTGGCAGGCGAACACGACAACATTCAGGACGACCTCAAGCCCGATGAATACTGGCACAATAACGGTCAGATCAAGAGCTATGCCGACCGTTTTCAGGTGACGCACGGCGATCTGGGTATGCCCGATCTCAATTCCGAAAACCAATATGTACAGTCCCTTGTCGCAGGCTTTGCCGAAGAACTCAAGGGTCTGGGCGTTGACGGCATCCGCTGGGACGCTGCAAAGCACATCGGTCTGCCAAGCGAAGGCTGTGATTTCTGGCCCGCTGTGACCGCTTCGGGTCTTTACAACTACGGCGAGATCCTTGACGCTCCCTTTAACGGCGACAGCGACAGTCTGATGGCGGAATACACCGACTATATCTCCGTAACGGATAACGTATATTCAAGCGTTCTGGCAAACTGCTTCAAGAGCGGCAAGGCTCCTGCTTCCACAGGTCACTGGGCGACCGAGGGCATCAGCGCCGACAAGATCGTCTACTGGGGCGAAAGCCACGATACCTACTCTAACGGCGAGGGCGCAGGCACTAACGCTTATTCACAGAACGTCATCGACAGAGCTTATGCCGTAGCAGCAGCAAAGGCAGACGCATCATCACTCTATCTTTCCCGTCCCTTTGCGACTGCAAAGGAAAGCATCCGCATCGGCATGAAGGGCAGTATGCACTTCACTTCTCCCGAGATCGCCGCTGTCAACCATTTCCATAACGCCATGATCGGCACAAAGGAAGCCTATGCCAATACCGACAATACTGCTGTTGTTGCCCGTGAAGGCGGCGCTGTGATCGTTTGCGGCAGCGGAAGCGGCAAAGTTTCTGTTGAAAACGCAGGCGGTCTGGTTCCTGCAGGCACTTACTATGACGAAGTGACAGGCAGCGAATTTACCGTTACCGATTCCACCATCAGCGGTACGGTCGGCGAAAGCGGTATCGCTGTTGTGTATGATTCCGATTTCCTCAGCAAAGTCTATGCTCAGCCTGTGACAGGTACAGAATTTACCGATACCATGAAGGTAACACTGCACAGCGTTGCTGTCAGCAATGCTGCCTACACCGTCACCGTAGACGGCGAAAACAAGATCTACGCTTCAGGCTCCTTCAATGACGGTGATGAGATCACCATCGGCGAAGGTATGGAAGATAACGTGAAGGTACTCGTTACCCTGAGCGGCGAAGACAAGGACGGCAAGACCGTTACCGCTGTTTACAAATACAGCAGGCTGCCCGGCAGAGCGTATCCTCAGGTAGAGGACGGCGGCATCGTATTTGACAACAGCAAGTCAAACTGGGATACCATCAACATCTATGTCTATGACGAAAGCGGCGCTGCCACCATCACCAACGGCACGTGGCCGGGCGTGAAAATGACGGATTGCGGTCAGGATTACTACAGCTATCAGCTTCCTGAGCAGTTTGCAAGCTGCAAGCATATTATGATCATCTTCAACAACGGCAAGGGCGACCAGATCCCCGGCGCAATGCAGACAGGTATGACAATGGGCTATACCGACAAAAAACTCTATGACGGCACCAAGTGGATAAACCTGCCTTCTTCCGAGCCGACACCTGTTGAGCCAAGCGAGCCTTCTGAAGAACCTTCCACAGAACCTTCTGAGGAACCTTCCACAGAGCCTTCCGAAGAGCCTGTTTCGGAGCCTGCTTCCGAGCCTGTTTCCGAACCCGCTTCCGAGCCTGCTTCAGAACCCGCTTCAGAGCCCGCTTCAGAACCCGCTTCTGAGCCTGCTTCAGAGCCTGTTGTTACAGACGACACCTTTGTCGTAGCAGGAGCACCCGCTGAAGTTTTCGGCACAGCTTGGGATGCAGCCAACGAAGACAACATGATGACTGAGAACGCCGACGGCAAGTTTGAAAAGACTTATACCGTTGACGGTCCTTACACTGATGTTCAGCTCAAGGTTGTTAAGAACGGCGCTGAGTGGATCGGC